>JASBVM010000023.1 GCA_029961055.1 Bacillota bacterium | reverse complement strand
CAGCGGCGCCGCCGACCGCGCCGGGCCAGGGGCGTTAGCGGTCCCGGATCTGCGGGCCGGGCGGGCGGGTGGCCGTCCCGCCCGGTCTTCTCCTGCCGCGTCGATCAGCCGGTCAGCACGAACCGGACCATCTCCAGCAGCTCGCCCCCCACCACCAGCTGGAGGTCGGCGCGGACGGTCCGGCCGTCCAAGGCCCTGCCCGCCAGCTCCACAGGGTAGGCACCGCTCGGCCAGTCGGCCGGCATCCGCCAGTCGCCCTGCCAGAGCCCGTCCCCCAGGCGGGCCAGAAGCTGGCGGCTGCCGTCCGGCCAGCGCACCTCGACGCTCCGCAGCGCGGGGCTGCCGGAGGCGCGGAGACGGACATGGAAGCCGCGGGGGGCAGGGTTGGGGTCGAGGCTTCCTTCCAGGTGGAGGGGGGTCTGGACCCGGAGGGTCAGCTGCGCCTCGCGCTGGACCGGGCCGAAGTCGGCGTGGACGGCGACCGCGTAGGAGCCCTCGCCGGCGGGCGCGGACAGCACCCCCATCCAGCCGGTCCAGCCGTCGCTCTCGCCCACGGGCGAGAGGGTGGCCCCGACGGCACCCAGGAAGGCGGTGACGGTCCGGGCGCCGCCCGTCGTCCGCGCAGTCACCAGGATGCGGCTGCCCGGCGCGGCGACGGAGGGGTCGAGCGCAGCCTCGAGCCGGCGCCGGACGAGGAAGAGCGGGCCGGCGACCGAGGTCAGCTCGTTCCCCTGGCGGTCGATGACCGCCCCGGAGAGGCGGTACTCGCCGTCGGGGACCGGCCGGCCGGCGGCGTCGAGCCCGTCCCAGGTGAGCGCCTCGGGCAGCGGCTCGGGCAGGGCCGTGCGGCGGAAGCGGAAGACCTCGCGGCCGGCCAGGTCGCGGAGGAAGAGATTCCAGTCGTAGGCCGGCTGGGTGAGGAGCGAGGCGGTGCGGATCACGGTCACGTCCTCGTAGCCGTCGCCGTCCGGGGAGAAGGGGTTGGGCGCGGCGTCCAGGCGGAGCATGGCCGAGCGGTAGATCTCGGCCGCCGCCTCGGCGCGGGAGAGGAGCCGGCCGGGCTGGAGGCTCCCGTCGGGGTAGCCCCAGAGGATCCCGAGCTCGATGGCCAGGGCGACGCGGGCGCGGTATTCGGGAAGGACCCCCTCGCCGTCCGGGAAGCGGCGGAGGAGCTCCGCCTGCCTGGCCAGGGGCAGCGCCTCGGCCCAGCGTCCGAGGCCGAGCCCGCTGATCAGGAAGCCCGCCGCCACGTCGCGGCGGAGGCCGGCCTGCGGATGGAAGAGCGACCCCGGTGCCCCGCGGACCCATCCCTGGCGGCGCGCCGCCTCCACCCACGGCAGGGCGGGCAGCCGGCCATAGAGGAGAAGATCCGGCGCGACGTCCGCGTAGACCGGTTCCGCTTCCTCCACCGGCGCCAGCCGGAAGGCGCGGGCGGCAAGAAGCGTGTACTCCGCCCGGTTCATCGTGTCGTCGGGGCGGAAGTAGGCGGCGACGACCCGCCCGCCCACCGTGCGCCGGTCGCCGTCGGTGACGCCCACCTCCCAGAGCGTGCGGACGATCTCATGCGCCCAGTGGCGGGCCGGCACGTCCCGGTACCAGGGGTCGCGCCCCTCCCCGGCGCCGGGAGCGGCAGCCGCGGTGCCGGGCGGGAGCACGGCCGCAAGGAGCGCGGCCGCGGCCATGAGGAAGGCGACCGCCCGGCCCGGCCGGCGCCGCGCGCCAGGCGGCGGACCTTGCCAGCGTTCCACGTTCCGACCTCCCCGGGGGCCGTTCCGGGCCGGGCCCCTCGCGTTTCCCCCTCAGGATACGCAGGCTCGGTCGCTGATGGAAGATCTTGACATCACCCCCACCGCGCTGGTAACGTCTGGAACACCTTGGAGGAAGGTGGTGAGAAGGGTGCGCTGGCGGAATCCGACTTTCTGGCTCGCGCTGGCGGTGGGACTCGCTTCCTTTCTGGCGTTCCTGGCGCTTCTCCCGCGAGAGCAGGGGCGGGTGCGGGTGGTGGTGGCGGCACGGCCGCTGGCCGCCTACGCGCGGCTCTCGCCGGGTGACGTCCGCTCGGTCGAGCTCCCCCGGGAGGCGGTCCACGCGGAGGCGCTCCGCGACGCCCGCGAGGCGGTGGGGCGCTACACCACCGCCGCCTTCCTGCCGGGGGAGCCGATCCTGCGCGGGCGCCTGGCCGACCGCGACCGGGCCGGTCAGGCGGTCGCCGCCCTGCCTCGGGGCCGCGCGGTCGTGGCGGTGCCCATCGAGCCGGACCGGACGCCGGTGGGACTCCTGCAGCCGGGGCGGCGCTTCGACGTCCTCTCGGTCACCGAGGCCCGCGACGGCGGCCCGGCCCGGAGCCAGCTGCTCCTGCGCGGCGTGGAGCTGGTGGGCGTCCAGGACGCGACCGGCGACTGGTACGACGAAGCCGCCCGCAGCCGCGAACGGCGCGAGCCGCCGGCGGCGGTCCTGCTCGCGGTGGACGGAGGCGAGGCGGAGCGGCTGGCCTACACGCTGGCCTACGGGAAGGTGATGCTGGCCGCGGCCTCGCTGGCCGGCGGCCTGGAGAGCGGCGGCGGCGTCGACCGGCAGAGCCTCTTCCTGCCCCCCTCGGTGGCGCTCCCCGCGGTTCCGGGCGGCGCCGCGCCGGAGGCCGGCGGCGAGGGGTTCGAGGAGCCGCCCGCGGGCCTGCCGCCGGAGCTCCTCGATCTGCCTCCCGGTGCGACGGGGGTGCTGCCGGCTCCCCCGCAGCCGGTCGAAGGAGGTGGGGACCGTGGTTCCCGGTGAGGCGATCCCTTCCTCGCCGGGGAGGGAAGCCGCCCGGCCGCGGCTGGTGCTGGTCGGCCGCGATCCCCAGGTGGAGGGGGCGTTGCGCAGCCCGGGCGGTCCCCGCCTGGTGGCGCAGCTGGAGGAAGCGAGCTCCGCCCCCGCGCTCCTCGCCCAGATCCGGCCGGAGGTGGTGGTGGCGCTGGAGAGCGCGGCGCCGGGAGAGCCCTTCGCCGAGCTGCTGGCGGGCATCCGCACGCTCCTCCCCGCCGCGCACCTGGTGGCCGTGGTCAGCGGCGCGCTCACCTACGACGTGGCGGGCGTGGACGAGCTCCGGCTGCCCTGGACCGTCCCGGAACTCCTCCGGAGAGCCGGCTGGGGGCAGGCGCCCCCGCTCCCCGAGCCGCCCGCCCAGGCCCCGGCGCCCCCGCTCCCCGAGCCGGAGGACGGACGGTCCGCGGCGCCGACCGCCTTCCTCGGCCAGAGAGAGTCGTCCTGGCGGGCCCTGGAGATGAGGCTCCAGGCGGCGAACGGCCGACCGAGGGCGGCGGTGCGCACGCTGCGGCCGCAGGTCGTGGCGCTGGTGAGCGTCAAGGGCGGCGTCGGGAAGACCAGCCTCGCCGTCAACCTGGCGGCGCTCCTGGCCGCGCGGACGGAGGCTCGCGTCCTCCTGGTCGACCTGGGGCTGGAAGGGCCGGATGCCTCGGTTCAGCTGGACATGGTGGAGAGCCCCGGTCTGGTCGACCTCCTGCCCTTCGCCGGGCGGCTGGAGTCGGTCGAGGCGCAGTCGGCGATCCGCTCGCACCCCCTGGGTTTCCAAGTGGTCGCGGGGCCCAGCCGTCCCGAGCTCGCCCAGCTCGTCGACCCGGACCGCGTCGGCCGGCTCCTGCGCGGGGCCCTCAGCCGCTACGACGTGACCCTGGTCGACACCGACGCCGCGCTACCGCCCTCGCTCCGGTTCGCCGTCTGCGAGGCGGCCACCCGGCTCTTCGTCCTGAGCACGGTCGACCCGGCCGCCCTCCGCCGCCTCCACCTGGCGCTGCAGCAGGAAGAGCCGCCCTGGCCCAGGGAGCGCCTCCACCTGGTTCTCGCGCGGCTGCCTGAGAACGGTCCGGTCCGCCCGTCCGAGGCTGCCCGCGAGCTCGGCTTCGAAGACCGCTTCGAGCTGCCCGAGGCGGGCCCCGCCCTGGAACGGGGTGCCTACCTGGGCCGGCCGCTGGTCCTGGAACAGCCCGACCACCCCTTCAGCCGGGCGGTGGAGCAGCTCGCCTCCCGCCTCGTCCCGCTGGAGCGGAGCGAGACCCGTTGGGCCGGGCGGCTGCGCGCGGGCTGGGCCAAGCTTTCGAGCGTCCTGAACCCCGACGAGTCGAGGAGGGGATAGCTGTGGGCGTGACGACGGATCTCCTGCAGAGCCGGAGGGACGGGGAGAGCGAGGCGGGCGGCCTCGCGCCGGAGCCGCCCTGGGAGCTGGTGGAGACGCTCCGCGAGGGGTTGATGCGCGCCGCCCCCGGCCTCTTCGAGACCGCCCGCGGTTCCGAGGAAGGCCGCCAGGAGCTGGTCCGCTGGGTGGAGACGCGGCTCCTGGCCGAGCACGGCCTGCGCCAGCCCGCCGAGCGCCGGCGGCTGGCGGAGGCGATCAGCGATGAGCTGGCCGACTACGGCCCGCTGGCGCCCCTGATGCGCGACCCTACGGTCAACGACATCCTGGTCAACGGCCCCAAGGCGGTTTTCGTGGAGCGGCTCGGGCAGCTGGAGCCGACCGCGGTCCGCTTCCGCGACGAGGGCCACCTCGAGGCGTTGATCCAGCGGATCGTGGCGCCGCTGGGACGGCGCATCGACCGCTCCCAGCCCTACGTCGACGCCCGGCTGCCGGACGGCTCCCGCGTCCACGCGGTGATCGCCCCGCTCGCCCTGGGCGGTCCCTACCTGACCATCCGGAAGTTCTCCCGCGAGCCGCTGACGCCCGCCCGGCTGGTGGAGCTGGGGACCTGGAGCGAGCCCGTCTCGCGCTGGCTGGCGGTGGCGGTCCGGAGCCGCTGCAACCTCCTGGTCAGCGGCGGCACCGGCTCCGGGAAGACCACCACGCTCAACGCCCTGGCCAGCTTCATCCCCGGCGGCCGCGAGCGCCTGATCACCGTCGAGGACGACGCCGAGCTGGTGCTCCAGCAGGAGCACGTGGTCCGGCTGGAGGCGCGACCCGCCAACGTGGAAGGAAGGGGCGAGGTGACCATCCGCGACCTGGTGCGGAACGCGCTCCGGATGCGCCCCGACCGGATCATCATCGGCGAGCTCCGCGGTCCGGAGGCCTTCGACTGGCTGACCGCCCTCAACACCGGCCACGACGGGGCGCTCAGCACGCTCCACGCCAACTCCGGCGCCGACGCGCTGGAACGGGTGGCCAACATGGTCCTCATGGCCGGCACCGACCTGCCCTACGCCGCCATCCTGCAGCAGGTGGGCGCCGGTCTCGACCTGGTCCTCCACCAGGCGCGCCTCGGCGACGGCTCTCGCCGCGTGATCGAGGTGAGCCTCGTCGACGTGCAGGAGGGGAGGACGCAGGTGCGTCCCCTCTGGCGTTGGAACCCCCGGAGCGGGCGCCTGGAACGGCAGCCGCAGCCGCTGACGGCACGCCTTCTGCAGAAGGCGACCCGGGCGGGAGAGAGCTGGCCGGAGCCCCGGGGCGCGGCCAGGCCGGGCGAAAGGGCGGAGGCCGCGTGAACGCCTTCCTTCTCCTGGGCATGAGCGGCTCGGCGGCGCTGGCGGTGGCGGCCTTCGAAGCCTTCCGCGGCGAGCGGGCGCCGGGACGGCTGGCGGCGCTCTTCGGGCGCCGGCCCGCGCGCTGGGCGGACCCGGTCGGCCGGCTCGCCGGCCGGCTCCGGGAGGCGGTCCGCCGGAGACGCCCCGAACCGGGCGTGGAGGAGGCCATGGAGAGCGCCATCCTGGAGATCTCCGAGGCGCTCCGGGCGGGGGCGAGCCTCTTCCTCGCGCTGGAGCAGGCGGCGGAGCACGCCCCGCCCGCGTTGGAACCCCATCTCCGCCAGGTGGTCGGTCTCTACCGGAGCGGCCAGCCGCTCTGGAAGGCGCTGGCGCACCTGGAGCAAATCCCCGGCTGCGAGGAGAGCTCCCGCCGGCTCGTCCAGGTGCTCCGCCTCCACCGGCGGACGGGAGGCGATCCCCGGCTCGCCCTCGCCCGGCTCAGCCAGAGCCTCCGCCAGCGGCGGCACCGGCGCGCACAGCTGGCCGCGAGGACGGCGGAAGCGCGCTGGACGGCGCGCTTCCTGGCGGCGATGCCGCCGCTCCTGCTCCTCTTCCTGACGGCCACGGGCACCAGCCCGCTCCCCCTGCTGGCCGGATCGCCCATGGGCCGGATCGCGCTGCTGTACGCGCTCGCCTCCTGGTCGGTGGGCGTCCTGGTCACCCGTCGCCTGACGCGTCCGGAGGGGGTGTGAGCCGTGGAGCTCCCGGTCCTCCCCGGCCCCCTCCCTCTGGGCCTGGCGCTCCTGGGGAGCGGCGCCGCCGCCTTGGCGATCCTCGCCCTCGACCCGGGCGCGGCCTGGCTGCCGCGGCTGAGCCGCCTGCTGCGCCGGGCCGCCTTGGTCTCGCGCCGGTCCGGCCTCGACCTCTTCGACCTCTGGCGGCAGCGCCGCCAGAGGCGAGCCCGCCGGGAGGCGGCGCGCCGCTCGCTGGTCGCCGCGCTCGACCTGCTGGCCGAGGCGAGCGAGGCCGGACTCAACCTGCTGCAGGCGGTGCGGCTGACCGGGGAGGAGGTGCGCGGCCCCATGGGCGAGGCGCTCCGCCAGGTGGCCGACCGCATCGAGCGCGGCCAGGAGCCGCTCCACGCCCTGGGCCTGCTGCACGCGGAGCTGGGCCTGGACGAGCTGCGCGGCCTGGAGCGGACGCTTCGCCTGGGCCAGAGCCTTGGCGCTCCGGTGGCGGAGACGCTCCGCACCATCGCCGCCGACGCGCTGGAGGAGGAGGCGACCCGGCAGGCGCGCCGGATCGATCTCCTGCCGCTCAAGCTGACCCTGGTCACGGGCGCCTTCCTCCTTCCACCGATCCTGGTGGTGGTGCTGGTGCCGAGCCTGCTCCGCTTCCTGGCCGACTTCGGATGAGCCGGAGGAAGGAGCCTTCCAGGGAGGTGCCGCCCTTGTTCCTGAGAGTCCCCGATTCCCTTTCCATCTTTGCGGGAGGACCCCCGCCAGGCCTTCCAGGCGGCAGATCCGGCGCCGGATGGCGCGAGGAGGTCGGTTCTCATGCAGATCTTCCGTGGTCGGGTGGAGCGCGTGGCCGAGGCGGCACGAGCGGTCCAGGTGCGGGCCTACCACCGGCTCTGGCGGGCGGCGGGCCGCTGGCGGGAGCGCGACCGAGCCGGCGCGGGCGACCAGAGGGGCGTGTCGACGGCGGAGTACGCGCTTTTGCTCGCCCTCGTGGTCGTGGTGCTGATCACCGCGCTGAGCACGCTCGGAACGGCGCTCCGCGACCGGATCGCGGACCTGACCGACACCATCGTCAACGCGCAGTGAACCGGCCCGCCGGGCGGGCGCACGGCGGGGGAGGGGGAGAGCGCGGCCAGGCGACCGTGGAGTTCACGCTGGTGCTCGCGCTCCTGGTCGTCCTCCTGGTGGCCATCGTCGACTTCGGCGCGGTGCTCAACGCCCAGCTGGTGGTGGCCGAGGCGGCGCGGACCGGCGGCCGGCGGGCGGCGATCGACGGCGGGGCCTCTCCCGGCGCCTACCAGGTCGTCCGGGAGCAGCTGGAGGCGGGTGGTCTGGACCCCGCCCGCGCCCGCATCGAGATCTGGCCGCGCCACGCCACCTACGGGACGCTGGTCCACGTCCGGGTGGAGACGGAGAGGCAGCTTCACCACCCGCTGACGCGGATCGCCGGGCGGGGCAGCCTTCCGCTGAAGAGCGAGACCATCAGCCGGAGCGAGCGGCTGGGTGACCGGGCAGGTGAGCCCTGGTGAATCGGCACCGCCTGGGGCCGGCCCGCCGGTCGCCCCGCCGCCGGGGAGAGCGGGGGGCGGTCAGCGCCTGGTTCGTGCTGGCGCTCCCCGCCTTCCTCCTCGTCCTGGCGCTGGTCGCCGACGTCGGCCGCTTCTTCGTCCTCCACTCCCTCGCCCAGAGCGCGGCGGACCTGGGCGCTCTGGCGGGCGTCCAGGAGCTCGATCTCGAGCGGCTGGCGGAGGGAGAGCGCCGGCTTCGCACCTGGGAGGCCGAGGCCGCGGCGCGGGCGGTCGCCGACGCCAACGCCCGGGAGGCTCTCGCCGGCGACCGCTATGACCTGGAGAGCCTCGCCATCAACGCGGACGCGGGCGCCCCGCGGCGTCACCCCTGGAGCGGCAGGCTCCTGCGGGACCCCACCGTCAGCGTGCGCATCCGGGTCCGGGCCCACAGCTTCTTCCTGGCGGGCCGGGAGGTGCCCATCCGGGTCCAGGGGGATGCGAGCGTGATGGAGCGGCCCGGTTTCTGGGATGATCCGTCCGCCGGGACCGGGGGCGGCAACTGACCGGTCCCGGCTGCGACGGCCGGCCGCCGCCCTCGGCAGTCTCGCATGCGCCGCGCGATCAGCGGCAAGGATGCGGCACTCGGAACACCGCTCCGCGGGATCCGTACCCGGGCACGGCGCGGGTGGTTTGGGGACGCCGGTTGCTCTCAGAGGAGGGGACCGCTCTCGGCATTTACACCCCCTTTGAGCGGTTCGAGTGCCGCATCCTGCCGCTGATCGCGCGGCGCATGCGAGACGTCTCGGATAGCTGGCGTTCTACCTGCACGGGCGGCCGAGCGGGACGTCGGCTCGGCCCTGCGGGTCTTCAGGGGCGGAGGCGCCCCTCTCCGAACACGGTCGCCTGGCGGAAGGAGCGGCGGCAGGCGGAATGGGTGGTCTGGGGACGCAGCGGCTGGACGACCTCCGGATGCTCTACCGCCAACACCGTGGATGCCGGCTTCAGCGATTCTCCAGACTCCTTCCACCGAGTATCAAGCCGAACCCGACGAGGCCGAGACCCGACAGACCGTCCACGATCCGCAAGCCGCTCTCGGGAATACGGCGGCGGATGAGCGACGCGACGGTTGACAGGACAAAGAACCACGAGAAGGACCCCAGACCGACACCCACGATCAGACCTATCGGAGACCCGGCCACCTTGGCCGTCGACGCCGCAGTGAAAATCGCCGCCCAGGAAGCGATGGTCAAGGGGTTCGAAGCGGTGGCCACGAGAGCCGTGCGAAACGCCGCTCTCGGGGAAGAGACTTCCTCGGCGGCTTCTAAACCCGCTCGGACCCGGAAAGCCGACCACAAGCTCTTCGCCCCGAGGTAGATGAGCACGGCGGCCCCCAATAGCCCCAGCGCCATTCGCAGCGGCGGGATGAGCAGAGCCTGGGCGGCACCGGCTGCTCCGAGAGCTGCGTAGAGCAGATCCACCAGGGCGGCGCCGGCCCCGATGGCCACGCCGACCGCAAACCCGCCGCGCAGGACGCTACGGGCGCATAGGAGCCAGATCGGGCCGACCTGGGCGGCCACCACGAAGCCGAACCCGAATCCGGTCATGAAAGCACTCGGCATCACCATCCGCCCCTTGGCACCCCCCTTCGAACGCCTCCGGAGTCATGTAGCCGAGCGTCGGGTGCCGCCGACGACGGCGGTTGTAGTCGTAGAAAATAGAAGGCCCCTCCACGTACTCGAATCGGAGGTCCTCCGACGTCGACCAGCCTATCACGTGGCGCGAGAAGGCGGTGGTCGCCGTCGATTTCGGCCCGGTGCTCGACGCGCTGCCGGAGCCCACCGAGAATGCACTCAACAGGGAGGTGGAGAGCATGATCGTGGAACCTCAGGTCTCGGGGCGGGAGACCGAGGCGCCCCGCAGGCCGGGTGCGCCGGAGGGCACGCCGCTTCCGGTCTGGTACGTCCCGCCCGCCCCGTCGGACGCGGGCGGCGGGGGCAAGGCCCCCGGCCTCCTCGTCATCCAGGAGGCCTTCGGCGTCAACGACCACATCCGCGACGTCTGCCTCCGCTTCGCGCGGCTGGGCTACGCGGTGGTCTCACCCGACCTCTACTGGCGGGACGGGCGCTGGCTCCGACTGGGCTACGACGACTTCGCCTCCGCCCGCCCCCTGATGGCGCGCCTCACCGAGGAAGCGGTCCTCGCCGACCTGGAGACGGCGCTCGACTTCCTGGCCGCGCAACCGGAGGTGGACGCGGAGCGCCTGGGCGCGGTCGGCTACTGCATGGGCGGCCGCCTCACCTGGCTTCTCGCCAGCCGGCGGCCGGGCCGCCTGCGGGTCGCCGCCGTCTACTACGGCGGCGGCATCGTCCCGGGCCTGCTGCCGGAGTCGGGCCCGGCGGGCCTCCCCCGCGAGATGCCACCCCTGATCGGCTTCTTCGGCGGCCGCGACCGCTCCATCCCCGAGGCGCACGTCCGCCGCATCGACCAGGTGCTGGAGGAAGCGGGCGTCGCCCACGCCATCTACTTCTACCCGGAGGCGGAGCACGGCTTCTTCTGCGACCAGCGGCCCAGCTTCTCCGCCCGGGCGGCCGAGGACGCCTGGTACCGGACGCGGCTCTGGTTCGGGCGACACCTTCCCCCCGCGGGGGCAGCCGCCCGCCCCTGGTGAAGGCGGGCGCCCGGGCGTACCGGGGCGCACCGCGCCGAACGGCCCGCCGCTCATCGGCTATGATAGGCGCGGGTTGCCAACCGTCCGGGACGAGGCGGCGCCGCGTGCCTCCCACGCCGGCGCCGCCTGCCCGAGGAGCGGGGGAATGGGACGTGGAGCCAGCGCCGAACGGAAACGAGGAGGCGGTCAACGGCCGGACCGGGCCGGACGGCCTGCACCGCACGCCGCTCTGGGAATGGGAGCGGGAGCTGGGAGGCCGGATGGGCGAGTTCGCCGGCTGGTCGCTCCCCATCCAGTTCGCCGGCATCGTGGAGGAGCACCGGGCGGTCCGCCGCGCCGCCGGCCTCTTCGACGTCTCGCACATGGGCAAGATCGCCGTCCGGGGCCGCCAGGCGGCCGAGCTCCTCGACTACGCGGCCACCAACCGCCTGGCCGGGGCGGAGGTCGGCCAGGCGGTCTACACCCCGTTCTGCAACGCCGACGGGGGCGTGATCGACGACGCGGTCATCTACCGGAGGGGGGAGGGTTCCTTCCTGGTGGTGGTCAACGCGGCCAACACCGGGAAGGACTTTCTCCACCTGCGCCGGCTGGCGGAGCGGTTCGAGGCGGAGGTGGAGGACGAGACCGGCCGCTGGGGGCAGGTCGCGCTCCAGGGGCCGGAGGCGGAGGCGATCCTGGAGGAGCTGACCGAGGCGCCGGTCCACTCCGTCGGGAGCTACCGCTTCCTCGACGGCGTCACCGTCGCCGGGGTGAGCGCGCTGGTCTCCCGCACCGGCTACACCGGCGAGGACGGCTTCGAGCTCTACGCCGACGCCGGCCGGATCGAGCGGCTGGCGCGGGCGCTCCTGGAGGCGGGCCGGGGCCGCGGGCTGGTGCCGGCGGGGCTCGGCGCCCGCGACACCCTCCGCTTCGAGGCCTGCCTGCCGCTCTACGGCCAGGAGCTGAACGAGGGGGTCAACCCGCTGGAGGCGCGCCTCCAGCGCTTCGTCAAGCTGGAGAAGGAAGACTTCCTGGGGCGCGAGGCGCTGCTGCGGGCCAGCCGGCAGGGCCTCCGCCGCCACCTGGTGGGGCTCCGCATGGTGGAGCGGGGCGTCGCGCGGCACGGCTACGAGGTCCTGCGCGACGGGCGGAAGGCCGGCGTGGTCACCAGCGGCTCCTACGCGCCGACGCTGGAGGCCAACCTGGCGCTCGCCCTGATCGAAGGCGAAGCGCCCGCCCCGGGCGAACACTTCCAGGTGGTCATCCGCGGGCGCCCCGTGGAGGCCGAGGTCGTCAAGCTGCCATTCTACCGCCGCCCCAAGGCGGCGCGGTGAGGAGGCTAGGGGCGTGGAGGTTCCGCAGGATTTGCGCTACAGCCGCGAGCACGAGTGGGTCCGGCTCGAGGAGGGCGGCAAGGCGCGCATCGGCGTCACCGACTACGCGCAGTCCCAGCTGGGAGACGTGGTCTACGTCGAGCTGCCGGAGGTGGGCCGCCACCTGAAGGCGGGCGAGTCCCTGGGCGTGGTCGAGTCGGTCAAGTCGGTCTCCGACGTGTACAGCCCCCTCTCCGGCACCGTGCTGGAGGTGAACGGCGCGCTGAGCGACAGTCCGGAGAAGGTGAACCAGGAGCCGTACGGGGAGGGGTGGATGGTCCGGCTGGAGCCGGACGATCCGTCCGAGGCGGAGGCGCTTCTGGACGCGGACGGCTACCGGGCGCTGGTCGAGGCGGAGGGCGGGGCATGAGCTACATCCCGGGCGGGCGCCTACGACCGCTGGGTGCCGGCGGTGGTCGACAGCCTGGTCAGCCGGGGCGAGTTCCTCACCGCCTATACCCCCTACCAGCCGGAGGTCAGCCAGGGGACCCTCCAGTCCATCTTCGAGTACCAGTCCATGATCTGCGGCCTGACCGGCCTGGAGGTGGCCAACGCCTCGCTCTACGACGGCGCCAGCGCCCTGGGCGAGGCGCTCCTCATGGCGGCCAACGTCACCGGGAGGGAGCGCTTCCTCCTGCCGGCGACGCTGCACCCCTTCTACCGCGAGGTGGCCGAAGTCTACGCGCGCGGGCCGCGCCTCCGCCTGGAGACCCTGCCGGAGGCGGGGGGACGGATCGCCGCAGGCGCGACGGAGAGGGTGGACGACGGCGTGGCGGCCGTGGTCGTCCAGCAGCCCAACTTCCTCGGGCTGATCGAGGATCCGCGGCCGCTGATCGAGGCGGCCCACGCCCGCGGGGCGCTGGCCATCCTGGTCGTCGACCCGGTCGCGCTCGGCCTGCTGGCGTCGCCGGGCGAGCTGGGCGCCGACATCGCGGTGGGCGAGGGGCAGCCGCTGGGGAGCCACCTCCAGTTCGGCGGGCCCTACCTGGGCTTCCTGGCCGCGCGCGAGCGGTTCGTCCGGCGCATGCCCGGCCGGATCGCGGGGCAGACCCGGGACGTGGACGGCCGCGTCGGCTACGTCCTGACGCTCCAGGCGCGGGAGCAGCACATCCGCCGCGAGCGCGCCACCTCCAACGTCTGCACCAACGAGGCGCTGGTGGCGCTGGCCGCCAGCATCTACCTGGCCACCCTGGGTCCGGCGGGGCTCCGCGAGGTGGCGCGGCAGTCGGCGCTCAAGGCGCGCTACCTGGCCGGCGAGCTGGCGGGGCTGCCCGGCGTCCGCCTGCCCCTGGGCGGCCCCTTCTTCGACGAGTTCGTGGTGGAGTTCGAGCGCGAGGCCGAGGGCGTGGTGGGCGCCATGCTGGAGAAGGGCTTCCTGGCCGGCTTCCCGCTCGGCCGTGTCCGCCCCGGATGGGAGCGACGGCTCCTGGTGGCCGTGACCGAGAAGCGGAGCCGGGCCGAGCTGGACGGTTACGTCGCCGCCCTGAAGGAGGTGCTGGCGGCATGAGCGAGCCGCTCATCTACGAGCTGGGCGGCCCGGGCCACCAGGGGGCCGAGCTGCCGCCGCTGGACGTGCCGGACGCGGAAGAGGCCGCAGGCGGAGAACTGCCCGGCCTTCCCGAGGGACTCCTGCGGAAGAGCCCGCCCCTCCTGCCCGAGGTGACCGAGCCGGAGGTGGTCCGCCACTACACCCGCCTCTCCGAGATGAACTACGCCATCGACAACGGCTTCTACCCGCTCGGCTCCTGCACCATGAAGTACAACCCGAAGCGGAACGACGCGATGGCGGCGCTGCCCGGTTTCCGCGACCTCCACCCGCTGACGCCCGAGGCGGGCGCGCAGGGGGCCCTGGAGCTGATGGCGCGGCTGGAGGCGGCGCTGGCGGAGATCACCGGCATGGCCCGCTTCTCGCTCCAGCCGGTGGCCGGCGCCCAGGGCGAGTTCACCGGCCTCTCCATCGTCCGCGCCTACCACGAGAGCCGGGGCGAGGAGCGGACGCGGGTGATCGTCCCCGACTCCGCCCACGGGACCAACCCGGCCAGCGCCGCCATGGCCGGCTACCAGGTGGTGGAGGTCCGCTCCGACGCCCGCGGCGGCATCGACGTCGAGGACCTCGACCGCGTGCTCGGGCCGGACGTGGCCGCCCTGATGCTGACCAATCCGAACACGCTCGGCCTCTTCGACGAGCGGACGCTGGAGATCGCTCGCAGGGTGCACGAGGCGGGCGCCCTCCTCTACTACGACGGCGCCAACCTGAACGCCATCCTGGGCCTCGCCCGGCCGGGCGACATGGGCTTCGACATCGTCCACCTCAACCTGCACAAGACCTTCTCCGGCCCGCACGGGGGCGGCGGCCCCGGCTCGGGCCCCGTGGGCGTCGTGGCGGGGCTGGAGCGCTTCCTGCCGCGGCCCCTGGTGGTCCGGGAGGGCGACCGCTACCGCCTCGACTGGGGCGATCCCGAGGGGCTCGACCGCCCGGGTCCGGGGAGCGTCGGCAAGGTGCAGGCCTTCTGGGGGAACTTCGCCGTCGCCGTCCGCGCCTATGCCTACATCCTGACGCTGGGCGCGGAGGGCCTCCGGCAGGTGGCGGAGAGCTCCGTCCTCAACGCCAACTACCTGATGCGACGCCTGGCCCGCAGCTTCGACCTGCCCTACGACCGGAGCTGCAAGCACGAGTTCGTCCTCTCCGGGGCAGGGCTGAAGCGGGAGACGGGGATCCGCGTCCTGGACGTGGCCAAGCGGCTGCTCGACTACGGCTTCCATCCCGGCACCGTCTACTTCCCCCTGATCGTGGAGGAAGCGCTGATGATCGAGCCGACCGAGACGGAGAGCCTGGCCACCCTGGACGCCTATGCGGAGGCGCTGGAGGCGATCGTCCGCGAGGCGCACGAGGAGCCGGAGAAGCTTCGCCAGGCTCCCTTCACCACGCCCGTGCGGAGGCTGGACGAGGTGACGGCGGCGCGTCACCCGGTGCTCCGCTGGCGGCCGGGCTCCGCCCGGCCCGGGGAGACGGCGCAAGAGTGAGCCGGAGGGGAGAGGTGAGGGCGTGTCCACGAGCTTGTCGACGATGAGGGAGCTGGAGCGGACCGACCCCGAGGTGGCGCGGCTGATTCGCGCCGAGGCGCGCCGCCAGGGCGCGGGGCTGGAGCTGATCGCCTCGGAGAACTTCACCAGTCCGGCGGTCCTGGAGGCGATGGGCAGCTGCCTGACCAACAAGTACGCCGAGGGGACGCCCGGGCACCGCTACTACGGCGGCTGCGAGGTGGTCGACCAGGTGGAGCGGCTGGCGCAGGAGCGGGCCGAGCGACTCTTCGGCGCCGAGCACGCCAACGTCCAGCCCCACTCCGGAGCCCAGGCGAACATGGCCGTCTACTACGCGGCGCTGGAACCGGGCGACACGGTGCTGGGCATGAACCTCAACCACGGCGGTCACCTGACCCACGGGAGCCCGGTCAACTTCTCGGGCCGCTGGTACCGCTTCGTCGCCTACGGCGTCGACCGCGAGAGCGAGCGCATCGACTACGACGAGGTCGCCCGCCTGGCCGAGGAGACCCGGCCCAAGCTGATCGTGGCGGGGGCGAGCGCCTACCCCAGGACCATCGACTTCGCCCGGTTCGCCGAGATCGCCCGTGCCGTCGGCGCCAAGCTGATGGTGGACATGGCCCACATCGCCGGGCTGGTGGCGGCGGGGCTCCACCCGACGCCGGTGGGCCACGCCGAGTACGTCACCTCCACCACCCACAAGACGCTGCGCGGGCCGCGCTCGGGCTTCATCCTGACCACCGGCGCCGAGGCGCGCGCCGTCGACCACGCCGTCTTCCCCGGCATCCAGGGCGGCCCCCTGGAACACGTCATCGCGGCCAAGGCGGTCTGCTTCGGGGAGGCGCTCCAGCCCTCGTTCCGGCGGTACCAGGAGCGGGTGGTGGAGAACGCCCGGGTGCTCGCCGAGACGCTCCAGGAGCACGGGCTGCCCCTGGTCTCCGGCGGCACCGACAACCACCTGATGCTGGCCAAGGTGGGGGCGCTCGGCTTGACCGGCAGGGAGGCGGAGGATATCCTGGCGCGCGTCGGCATCACGGTCAACAAGAACGTCATCCCCTTCGACACCGCCAAGCCCACGGTCACCTCGGGCATCCGGCTGGGCACGCCGGCCCTGACCACCCGGGGCATGGGCCCGGAGGAGATGCGCCGGATCGGCGAGTGGATCGTGAGCGCCCTGCGGCGGCGGGAGGAGACGGCCTACCTCGAGTCGATCCATCGCGAGGTGCTGGCCCTCTGCCGGCGTTTCCCGCTCCCCTACGAGGGGGCGACCGTGGAGGAGGAAGAGGCTGGATGACCCGCAGCGAACCGGCCGCCGATCCCCAGGAAGCCCGCGGCGAGGGCCCGGGAACGCCGGAGATCCGCTCCCTGATCCGCGAGATCCCCGACTTCCCGGTCCCCGGCGTCCTCTTCCGGGACATCACGCCGCTCCTGCACGACCCGGCGGCGATGCGCGCGGTGGTCCGCCGCATGGCCGACCACTACCGCGACCAGCCGCTGGGGGCGGTGGCGGGGATCGAGTCGCGGGGCTTCCTCTTCGCGGTGCCCCTGGCGCTGGCGCTGGACCTGCCCTTCGTGCCGCTGCGGAAGCCGGGCAAGCTCCCGGCCCGCGTCCGTCGCGTCGACTTCGAGCTGGAGTACGGGCAGGCGGCGCTGGAGGTGCACGAGGACGCGGTCCGGCCGGGCGACCGGCTGCTGGTGGTGGACGACCTGCTGGCCACCGGCGGCACCAGCGCGGCGGCGGCCCGGCTGATCGGCGAGCTGGGCGGAGAGGTGGCCGGCTTCTGCTATCTGGTGGAGCTGAGCGAGCTGCGCGGGCGCCGGCGCCTCGACGCGCCGGTCTTCTCGCTGCTCCAGCTCTGAGGCGCCGGGGCGCCTTCGCCGGGGGCCGGAGACAGCGGAGCGGGAGGCTGAGAGATGGAGAGACGGGTGGCACGGCTGCGCGAGGCGATGGCGCGCCGCGGGTACGAGGCGTTCTGGATCACGCGGGGCCCGAATCGCTATTATCTGAGCGGTTTCCGTTCCTCGGCGGGGGCGCTGCTGATCACCCGCGACCGGAGTTGCCTGATCACCGACTTCCGGTACGTGGAGGCGGCGCGCCAGGCGGCACCGGACTTCGAGGTCCACCGGCACGGCCAGGGGCCGGAGGAGGACATGCTGGCGGTCGGGCGGCGCATCCTCGAGGAGGAGTCGGTCCGGCGCGTCGGCTTCGAGGCGGGCGACCTCTCCTGGGCGGCCGGCGAGGAGCTCCGCCGGCGCTGGGAGGGCCTGGAGGTGCTCCCCGACCAGGACCTGGTGGAGGAGCTTCGGCGTGTCAAGGAGCCGGAGGAGGTGGAGGCGGTCGCCACCGCCTGCCGGATCTCCGAGGAAGCGCTGGAGGAGACGCTCCCCCTGCTCAAGCCGGGCGTCCGCGAGGCGGAGTTCGCCCTCGCCCTGGAGTTCGCCATGCGGAGGCGCGGCGCGGAGGGGGTCGCCTTCGAGTTCATCGTCGCATCGGGCCCGCGCGGCGCGCTCCCGCACGGGTACGCCTCGGAGCGGCGCGTGGAGGCGGGCGACCTGGTCACCATCGACTTCGGCGCCAGCTGGCGGGGGTATGCCGCCGACATCACCCGGACGGTGGCCGTCGGCCGCGCGGACGAGGAGCAGCGGCGGATCTACGAGATCGTCCGCCAGGCGCAGGCGGCGGGCCTGGCGGCGGTCCGCGCGGGCGTCCGCGGGGGCGACGTCGACGCGGTGGCGCGCCAGCTGATCGCCGCGGAGGGCTTCGGCCCCGCCTTCGGCCACAGTCTCGGCCACGGGGTCGGCCTGGACGTCCATGAGGCGCCGCGCCTGGCCTCCGGGAGCGAGGACCTCCTGGAGCCGGGCATGGTGGTCACCGTGGAGCCGGGCATCTACCGGCCGGGGTGGGGAGGCGTCCGCATCGAGGACACCGTGGTGGTGACCGAGGACGGATGCCGGAATCTCTGCTCCAGCCCGAAGGAGCTTCGCATCCTTTAGGACCCGGGACCCGGCCCCCGGCGCTCGGACGGGCGGAGCCGGCCGGCGGCCGGCGCGGCCCGGCGGCCGCACCGGCCGGGGAGCGGGCTCGGCGAGGGAGAGGTGCCATGATCTCGACCAACGATTTCCATTCCGGCGTCTTCATCGTCCTGGACGGCCAGATCCACGAGGTGGTGGAGTCGCAGCACGTCAAGCCGGGCAAGGGTCCGGCCTTCGTCCGGGCGACGCTGCGCAACCTCTCCACCGGGGCGCTCTACGAGCGGACCTTCAACGCCGGCGTCAAGGTGGAGCAGGCGATCGTGGAGCGCCGGCCGGGGCAGTATCTCTACCCGAGCGGCGACACCTACTTCATCATGGACAACGAGACGTTCGAGCAGTTCCCGGTGCCTCGGGAGATGTTCGGGGAGCAGGTCCGCTTCCTGAAGGAGAACATGCCGGTCGACCTGGTGCTGCACGAGGGGCGCGTGCTCGGCGTCCACATGCCCAACGTGGTGGAGCTCCGGGTGGTGGAGACCGAGCCGGGCGTCCGCGGCGACACCGCCTCCAACGCCACCAAGAGCGCGAAGCTGGAGACCGGCGTCTCGGTGCGCGTGCCGCTCTTCATCGAGACCGGCGACGTCCTCCGCATCGACACCCGGACCGGCGAGTACATCGGCCGCGCCTGAGATCCGCGGTCCCGCCGTCCGGCGTCTTCCGCCCGGTTGCACCGGCTTTGCCGGAGTTGGCCGGGTCCGGATGGCTTAGGAGCAATTGGCCGCCCCCTCGCAGGCCGCTGTGCCACCTCGGACGGGGATACTAGCGCCGAGAGCGCGGAGCGAGGGGGTGGATGAGCGTCATGGAGGAGCTGCAGGGTCGCATCGCCTACCTCCACGGCCTGGCCAACGGGCTGGAGCGGATGGACGGCCAGACGGGGGAGCTGATGCGCGGCATCCTCGACGTTCTGGACGGCTTGGCCGAGGAACTGGAGGCGCTCCGGGAGGACGCCTCCGAGCTGGACGAGTACGTGCAGAGCGTCGACGAGGACCTCGCCCAGGTGGAGAACGAGTTCTGGCAGTCCGCCGGGGAGGAGGGGACGGACACCGGCTCGGCCGAGGGCCGTCCCCGGGATGGCGGCATGGCCGAGGAGCGCGCGGGCGAGCAAGCGACGGCGTCGGTGGAGTGCCCCAACTGCGGCCTGGTGCTGGAGTTCCAGCCGTCCGACTTCGCCGACGAGGAGGGGCGGGTGGAGCTGATCTGCCCCAACTGCGGCGAGAAGGTGCGGATGGAGCGCGGCGAGCGCCGCGAGAGACGCACGGGCCGCTCCGGGGAGGAGCGCGGCGAGCGCCTCGGGGGCCGGGCGCGGATGCATGCCGGCCGCCGCGAGCGGGGTGGCACGGAGCGGAACGGAGCCGTCACCCTGGTACCCGAAGAGCGGACCTGAGAAGCGGGGTCCCGGCATGTCGCGAGCGCGGGGGCTCGGCCGGACCGGAGAGGATCCGGCCGAGCCCCTCCTTTTCGGTTCCGGCCTCCGGGGCGCCCCCCTGCCCCGGGCCGGTCCGCCGCCGGGCAGCCGGGCGCATACCCGCTTCCGCCCGCCCATATCCATGGACATCGGGGAGGCACGTCCCGGATGGCGCGGGTGTGGAGCGGAGCGGAGGAGGCCGGGGGCGGGGAGCGACAGATCCTCCGCTTCCTGCCCCAGGAGCTGAGGGGCACGCTGGAGGCCGCCCTGCTGCGGGTTCCGCCTCCCTGGGAGGAGGTCCGGCTCCGTGCCGGGCGGCCGCTGGCGCTGGTGGTGGGGGGCGAGACGCTCTTCCTGGAGGGCGGCGGCCGTCCGGTTCCCGCGGCCCGGGGCCGGCCCGTCCGCGGCGAGGAAGTGCGGCGGAGCCTGGAGCTGATCACCGGCCACTCGCTCTACGCCTGGCAGGAGGAGCTGCGCCAGGGGTTCGTCACCCTGCCCGGCGGCCACCGGGCCGGGCTGGCCGGCCGGCTGGACAGCGAGGGCGGCCACATCCGCACGGTGCGCGAGGTCTCCTCGATCAGCCTGCGCGTCGCCCACGAGGCGCCCGGCGTGGCCCGGCCGCTCCTCCCCTGGCTGCTGGAGGCGGGGCGACCGCTGTCGGCGCTCCTCCTGGGCCCGCCCGGCAGCGGCAAGACCACCCTCCTGCGGGACCTGAGCCGGGCGGCGGGCGACGGCGAGACACCCTTCCCCGGCGGCCGTCCCTTCCGCACGGTCCTGGTCGACGAACGCTTCGAGATCGCCGCCCTCTCCGGCTCGCAGCCCACCCTGGCGGTGGGCGCCGCCACCGACGTGATCGAGGGCGGGCCCAAGGCCGAGGCCTTCGCCATCGCCCTGCGCGCGCTCAACCCCGAACTCCTCGTCTGCGACGAGCTGGGCCGGCCGGAGGACGCGCGGGCGCTGGCGGAGGCCGCGCGCAGCGGCGTGGCGGTCTGGAGCTCGGCCCATGCCGCCTCCTGGGAGGAAGCGCGCCAGCGCCGCCTCCTCGCCCCCCTTCTGGAAGGGCGCTTCTTTCAGCGGGTGATCGAGCTGGAGCGGCGCGGCGGGCGCTTCGGCCTCCGCGCCGTCCGGGAGGCCGGCGGGCGGAGGCTGAGCGACCGCTGGACGGAGCTGGCGGTCTCCTCGGCCGAGGGACGGCGACTCCTGCCGTGAGCCTCCTCCTGCAGGCGGCCGGCTTCGCGCTGGTGGTGGGCGGCTCCACCCTGACCGGCCAGCTGCTGGCCTGGAGCGTCCACCGGCGCCCTCGGGAGCTGGCGGAGCTGCAGGCCGGCCTGCGCCTGCTCATGAGCCAGGTCGACTACGCCGCCCGGCCCTTGCCCGAGGTGCTCGCCGACCTGGGGGGGAGCGCCCCGGGCAGCGCGGGTCTCCTCTTCCGCCGGGTCTCCCGGGAGATGGCGGCGGCACCCGACCAGCCGCTCGGCCCCATCTGGGAGCGGGCGGTGGCGGCGCTGGGCGAGGAGAGGGGCCTGGGCGCCGCCGACCTGGCGCCTCTCCGGCGGCTGGCCCCGGCCCTGGGGTTGAGCCATCGCGAGGACCAACTCCGCCACCTGGAGCACTGCGCCACGGAGCTGGGGGCGCGGGAGGCGGCGCTGCGCGGCGAGGCGGAGCGGACGGCGCGGATGTGGCGCTCGCTCGGCTTCTTCGGCGGGCTCCTGCTGGCCGTCGTGGCGCTCTGAACGGCGCAGGGGGCGGAAGGCCCGGAAGCGGCGGCGGACTCCGGAAGGGCGGAGGTGGCGGCATGGTCCCCAACGTGCAGCTCGTCTGGCAGATCGCCGGCATCGGCATCCTGATCGCCGTGATCGTCAGCGTCCTCACCCAAGCCGACAGGAAGGAGTTCGCCTGGCTGGTCTCCCTGGGCGGCGTGGTGGTGGTGCTCTGGCTGGTGGTGCGCATGATCGCCGACCTCTTCCAGACCGTCCGCGCCATCTTCCAGATCTGAGCGGGACGGGACGGGTGGCCCATGACCCTCTTCCAAGTTGTGGGAATCGGCGTGACCGTGGTCGTCCTGCTGGGCGTGCTCCGCCACCAGCAGAGCGCGGTGGCCACGCTCCTCAGCCTGGGCGCGGGGATCCTCCTGCTCCTGGTGGTGCTCCCCTACCTGGGCCAGGTGGTGGGCCTGATCAGCGAGCTGGCCGCCCGCTCTCAGGTGAACCTGGCCTTCGTCGGCGTCCTGCTCCGGGTGATCGCCATCGCCTACCTGGTCCAGCTGACGGCGGACGTGGCGCGCGACGCCGGCGAGTCGGCCGTCGCCTCGCGCATCGAGCTGGCCGGCCAGATCCTGGTGCTGGTGCTGGCGGTGCCCATCCTCCGCTCCGTGGTCCAGGCCGTCCTCGGCCTCCTCGCCAGGATCTGACCTCGGCCCGTACCGTGCCGGGAGGTGAGCCCTTGTTCCAGCGGCCCCGACCGCGCTCCGCCCGACCCGGAGGCGGGTTCCGCTCCCCGGCTCGGCGCCGGCTCCTTGCCGTGCCCCTGGCGCTGGCGGCCCTGCTCTGGCTCGGCGCGCCGCTGCGGGCCTCCGCCCCCGGCGTGCCGGCGCCGCCCGCGCCGGCAGGCTCCGACCCCGCCCGCCAGGAGATCGGACGGCTGGTCCAGGAGCAGCAGCAGGCGCTGGACCTGACGCGCGTGGAACGGCTCCTGGCGGAGGCGGAACGGAGGGCGGGGCCGTCGGCGCCCCGCCTGGACGGCTCCGCCCTCCGCCAGGTGCTGAGCGGCGGCGGCCTTCCCTGGCAGCCGGCCGACGTGGCCCGCTGGCTCCTGAGCTCGCTGGGCCGGGAGGTGGTGACCGCGACCGGCCTCCTCCTGCAGCTCCTCCTCCTGGGGGCGCTGGCCGCCGTCCTCCAGCAGCTCCGGGTGGGGGGAGGGGAGGAGGTGGCGGACCTGGCGCAGCTCGCCGTCCACCTGGTCCTCTTCCTGATCGCCGCCGCCCAGCTCACCCTGCTCATGCAGACGGTCCGCTCCATGGTCCAGGACGTCCACGACTGGCTGCTGGCGCTCCTGCCGGTGCTGATGGCGCTCCTGGTGGGGACGGCCAACGTGGCCACGGCGACGCTGGCCCATCCGGCCCTCCTCTTCGTGGTCACCCTGCTGGCGGACGTCCTGGACCGGCTGGTCCTGCCGCTCCTCTTCCTCTCCGCGGTGGTGGGCATGGTGGGGCGGATGGGCGAGCGCTTCCAGCTGACCGGCTTCGCCGGCTTCCTGCGCGAGCTTGCGGTGCTGGCGCTGGGGCTGATCTTCGCGCTCTTCCTGGGCGTGGTCAGCGTCCAGGGGATCGGCGGCGCGGTCGCCGACGGCGCCGCGCTGCGGGCGGCCAAGTTCTCGGCCAAGGCCTTCATCCCGGTGGTGGGCGGCATGTTCTCCGACGCCGTCGAGCTGGTGCTCACCTCGGCGCTCCTGCTGCGGAACGGCCTGGGCCTCGTGGGCATGGCCGGCGTCTTCCTGGTGGCGGCGCTCCCCATCCTCAAGCTGGTCGCGGTCAGCCTCGCCCTCCGCTTCGGCCAGGCGGTGATCGAGCCCTGGGGGGCGGGCGCGCTGCCCGGCATCCTGGGCCACCTGGCCACCAGCGCCGTCTGGTTCGCCGTCGCCGCCGGCACCGCCGCGCTGGCCGCCATCCTCGGGCTCGGCATCCTCCTGGGGTCGGCCAATCTTTCGCTCCTCTTCCGGTGAGGTGGACCGATGGACGGCCTGGTGCAAGCGCTGACTTCGTGGGTCCAGCAGGTGGTGATGGCGTCGCTCCTGGCGCTGGTGGTCGACCTGGCGCTGCCGCGCGGCCGCTTCCGCCGCTACGGTCGCCTGGTGCTGGGCCTTCTCCTGCTGGCCGTGCTGATGAAGCCGGTGCTGGCGCTGGCCGGCTCCGGCCCCCAGGGGCTCTCGCGACTCCTGCAGCAGGCGGCCGGCGAGGCCCTCACCGCCGCGAGCCATCCCGGCGCCCTTCCCTCCGGTCCCGCCGCCTCGGACCAGGCCCGGCGGCTGGTCCGCCTCACCGGCCAGGAAGTGCTCACCCTCTACCTGGGCCGCCTGGAGGAAGTGGCCGCCTCCGCGGCCCGCTCCGTCCCCGGCGTCGCCGACGCCCGCGTCCGCCTCCGCGCCGTCTCCGACCCCGCCTCCCCCTCCTTCGGCCAGCTGGAGTCCGCGCGGGTGGTGGTCTTGCCCGCGGGGCGGACGAGTAGAAGTGGACAGGGCGGGCCCCCCGCCGCGGCCGGGCGGTGGGGGGGCGGCGCGAGCGCCGTCCGGGTCCAGCCTGTCGCGCCGGTCCGCGTGCCGACCATCCGGGTCGGCTCCTCGCCGGCCCCGGCGCCCTCCCCCGGGGAGGGCACCCCCGCCGGGCCGGCGCGCCCGCCGTCCGGCGCGGCGGAGCAGCGGCTGGCCGCGGCGGTCCGGCAGGCGGTCGCCCGGGCGCTGGGACTTGCGCCGGAGCGGGTGGAGGTGGCGATGGCGGCCGGGAGGGAGGAAGCCGATGCGGCGCCGTGACGGCGAGCGGCAGGCTCGGCAGGGGCTCTGGGAGAGGTGGCAGGCGGCACTGCGGGAGCGGTTCGGGCTCGGCGGCGAGAGCTACCGCTGGCTCCAGGCCGCGATCCTGGTGGTGGGCCTGGGCTTGATCCTGCTCATCATCGGCAACGGCCTGGGCGCCGGACCGTCCGGGGCGCCGGCGACGGGGAGGCCCGCGGCCGGCACCCCGGACGGGGGGACCGGGAGCGGCGGGGGCGGGGGTGGGCCGCTTCCTGCCGATCCCGAAGCCGCCGCCCAGGTGCTGGCCGACCGGCTGGGTGCCACGCTGGAGACGGTCCGCGGCGCGGGGCGCGTCCGCGTCCAGGTGACGCTGGAGAGCGGCCCCCGGAACCTCTACGTGATGGAGGAGCACTCGCAGACGTCGACCACCCAGGAGACCGACTCCAGCGGGGGGCGACGGCAGGAGAGCCAGACCGACCGGCAGCTGACGCTGCCCGCCTCCGCCGCGGGCGGCAGCGCGCCCGTCCAGGCCGTCGACGAGCCCCGGGTGCGGGGCGTGCTGGTGGTGGCCAGCGGTGCCGGCGACCCCGTCGTGCGCGACGAGCTGGCGCGGGCGGTCCAGACGCTCCTGGGCGTCCCGCTCTACCGCGTGGCGGTGGTGGCGGGCGACCCGTGAGCGAGCCGGCCGGCGGGGCCCGGGACGAAGTCCGGCAGGAGGTGGCAGAGGTGCACGTGCGGACCATCGACCGCGGGGCGGCCCTGCGCATGGCCGTCTTCCTTCTGATCGTGGCGGGGATCCTGGCCTACATCCAGTGGCAGTGGAGCCAGCCTCGCCAGGTGGGGCGGCTCGTCCAGTCGACCGCCGGAGAGCGCGCCGGCGCCAGCGAGCCGGCTCTCTCGCCGCGGGCGGCGCTGCCTCCCGCCGCCCGCGGGGCGGGCGGGCAGGGCGGAGCGGCCTCCTCCGGGGGCTCGCGGAGCGGTTCGCCGGGGTCGCCCGCCTCCTCCGCCCAGGAAGCGTTCTGGTCGGACGCCCGCCTCAGCCGCGACCGCGACCGCTCGCGGCAGATCGACCTCCTCCAGACGCTGGCCGACGACCCCAACGCCAGCGCCCAGGGGCGCGACCAGGCCCGGCAGGAGCTGGTGGCGCTCAGCCAGGCGGCGACGGAGGAGTCGGAGGCGGAGGCGCTGGTCAAGGCCAGGGGCTTCCGGGACGCCCTGGTCTACGTCTTCCCCCGGGCGGCGGAGGTGATCGTCGCCTCCGAGCGGCCGCTCACCCGCGCCCAGGCCGCCGCCATCGGCGATGTGGTGGCGCAGGTGACGGGCCTCGGCTACGACCGGATCCGGATCCTGACCTACCCGGCCCCGGGAGCCGGCTCCTGAGCCTCGGGCGCCGGCTCCCGGCGGGGCCGGGCCAGGCCGGGCGCGCCGGCCGGGGCGGCGCCTGGGCGTGCGGTATAATCAGCCTACCGCCGGCCCGCCGGGCGGGCTCTCCGCCGGCAGGGGCGGGCCAGGACGCTGGGCGAGAGGGTGGCAGCATGGCGGAAGGCCGGGAGGTTTCCCGCGAGACCATCGGCGAAGGGATCCACATCTCGGACGAAGTGGTCGGCATCATCGCGGGCATCGCCGCCTCCGAGGTGCCGGGGCTGGCCGGCATGAGCGGCGGCCTGGCCAGCGGGCTGAGCGAGGCGCTGCGCGGCCGCAGCTTCGGCAAGGGCGTCCGCGTCACCCTGCGCGACCGGCGCTGCGTGATCGACCTCTACGTCATCGTCCGCTACGGCGCCCGCATCCCCGACGTGGCGATGGCCGTCCAGCAGGCGGTCAAGCGGGCGGTGGAGGCGATGACCGGCCTGGAGGTGGAGCGCGTCAACGTCCACGTCCAGGGGATCGACTTCGGCTCCGACCGCGGCCCGCGCGCCGAGGCGCGGGCGCCGGAGGAGAAGGAGCCGAAGTGAACCGCCACCAGGGGCGCGAGCTGGCCGTCCAGGTGCTCTACCAGCGCGACGTCACCGGCATCCGGCAGCCGAACCTGCTCGACTACCTGGCCGAGGAGGCGGGCGCCGACGCGGAGACGGTGGCGTTCGCCCGGGCCCGGGTGGCGGGCGTCACCGAGCACTTGCGCGACATCGACCGGCTGATCGGCAGCCGCGCCCGCGGCTGGTCGCTCGACCGGCTGGCCGCCGTCGACCGGGCCATCCTCCGCCTGGCGGTCTTCGAGCTCCGCTTCGCCGGCGACGTCCCCGAGCCGGTGGCCATCGACGAGGCGGTGGAGCTGGCCAAGAGCTTCGGCGCTGACGAGAACTCCCCCCGCTTCGTCAACGGCATCCTGGGAAGCCTCGTCCCGGAGGAAGCCGCCCCGTCACCCCCATCCCCCGGCGCTCCGGCCCCCGACCGCGCCGGCGCCGCCGCCCCCGCTCCGCCAGGTTCATCCGGTTCGCCCGGCTCGGCCGGCTCGGCCGGCGGGCAGGGGGGCGGCTCCCGGTGAGCGCGCAACCGCTCGAGGGGAAGGGGCCGGCGGAGGGGCTCCTGGACCGGCTCCGCCAGCGGGTCCAGGCGCTGGCCGAGCGGCGCGGGCGAGCCCCCCGCGCCGTCGCCCTGGAGGTGGCGCCGGATGCGAGCACGCTGGCCTACGTCCGCCAGCAGAGACGGGTCGCCGCCCGGGCCGGCCTCCTCTGGGAGGAGCGCGTGCTGCCCGAACCCGACCCGGAGGCGCTCCGCCGGGAGCTGGACCGCCTCTCGGGCGACCCGGCGGTGGACGCCGTCCTCCTGGGGTGGCCGCTGCCGCCCGGCATCGATCCGCTGGAAGCGACGCTGGCGCTCGATCCGGCCAAGGACGCCGACGGGCTCCATCCGCTCCACCTGGGCCTCCTGGCGGCGCGCCGCCCGCGGGTCGTCCCCGCCACGGCCCGGGCCGTCCTCCACCTGGTCCGCGACGCCACCCCGGTCGCGGGGCGCGAGGCGCTGGTGATCGGCCGCTCGCGGACGGTGGGACTGCCGGTGGCGCTCCTTCTCCAGCAGGCCGACGCCACCGTGCGCATGGCGCATTCGCAGACGCGCGACCTGGCCCGGGCCGTGGCCGAGGCGGAGATCCTGGTGGCGGCCGCCGGCCGGCCGGGGCTGGTCAAGGCCGACTGGGTCCGGCCCGGCGCCGTGGTCATCGACGTGGGCACCACCTACGTGGAAGGCCGGGTGCGCGGCGACGTCGAGCCCGCCGCGGCCGAGCGGGCCTCGGCCATGACGCCCGTCCCCGGCGGCGTCGGCCCGCTGACCACGGCCATGCTGATGGAGAACGTGGTCGCCCTGGCCGAGGCGGCGGCGGGGGGAGGAAGCGCGTGAGCCTCGAGCAGATGGCGCTCTTCGAGGCCGCCGACCGCGACCTGAGCGTCGGCGAGCTGGCCCGGCGGCTCCGGCTCTTCGTCGAGGCGGAGCCCGAGCTCCAGGACCTGCGCGTCCTCGGGGAGATCTCCAACTGGAAGGACCACTCCTCCGGCCACGCCTACTTCACCCTGAAGGACGCGACGGCGCAGATCCGCTGCGTGATGTTCCGCGACCGGAGGAACCGCCTCGCCTTCCAGCCCGCGGACGGGATGCTGGTCCGCGCGCGCGGCGACGTCGGCTTCTACGAGCGCGGGGGCGACCTCCAGCTCTACGTCCGCTCGCTGGAGGAGGCGGGCGGCCCGGGCGAGCTCTTCCGCCAGCTGGAGGCGCTCAAGCGCCGCCTGGAGGCGGAGGGGCTCTTCGACCCCGCCAGGAAGCGCCCGCTGCCCGTCCTGCCCCGCCGCATCGGCGTCGTCACCTCGCCCACGGGGGCGGCCATCCGCGACATCGTCCGCGTCAGCCGCCAGCGCTTCCCCGGCATGGCGCTCCTCCTCTTCCCGACGCCCGTCCAGGGCGAGGAAGCCCCGCCCGCCATCGTCCACGCGATCGAACTCGCCAACCGCGTGGCGTTGACCGACGTGCTCATCGTCGGCCGCGGCGGCGGTTCGGCGGAGGAGCTCTGGGCCTTCAACGACGAGCGCGTCGTCCGCGCCATCGCCGCCTCGCGCATCCCGGTGGTCTCCGCGATCGGCCACGAGGTGGACTTCACCCTGGCCGACGCGGCCGCCGACCTGCGCGCGGCCACGCCGTCGGCGGCGGCGGAGCAGGTGGTCCCCTCCCGCGCCCAGCTCGAGGCGCACCTCGAGCAGCTTTCGCAACGGCTGGTCCGCGGCCTCCGCCGCCGCCTGGACGAGCGGCGGAAACGCCTCGACTTCCTCGGCCGGAGCCGGGTGCTGCGGTCGCCCCGCTACCTGCTGGTCGACCGGGCGCAGCGCCTGGATGAGCTGGGGGAACGGCTGGACCGGGCGCTGGCCGGTCTCCTCCGGCACCGCCGGGAGCGGGTCGTCTCCGCCGGCGCGCGGCTGGAGGCGCTCAACCCCCTGGCGGTGCTGGCCCGCGGCTACGCCATCGTGCGGCGGGAGCGCGACGGCGCCGTCCTGCGCGCCGCGGCGGGCGTCGAGGCCGGCGAGGCGGTGGAGGCCGTCCTCCACCGGGGTCGGCTGCACGCCCGGGTGGAGCGGGTCGAAGTCGAAAAGGAGGCCGAACAGGTTGACTGACGAGAACCGCGAGACGCCCGTCGCCCCCCCGGCGCCGGCGGGGCCCGGGACCGCAGCGGCGGCGCCCGGCGCCGACCCGCTCGAGCAGCTCGGCTTCGAGGAGGCGCTGGAGCGGCTGGAGGCGACGGTCCGCCGGCTGGAGGAAGGCGACCTCCGCCTGGAGGAGGCGATGCGCCTCTACGAGGAAGGGGTGCGGCTCCGCAGCCTCTGCGACCGGCGTCTGCGCGAGGCGGAGGGACGGATCGAGCAGCTGATCGAGACCGCCGGCGGCTATCGCATCGAGCCGTTCACGGAGGGCGGAGCGGCCGGCGGGGCGACCGGCGTCCCGGCATGAGCCACCGCGGCCGGTTGGACGTCGGCGAGGCGCTGGAGCTCGACCGGGTCTGGGTGGACGCCGCGCTCCAGCGGCGCCTGGCCGGGCTGGAGGCGGAGGGGACGCCCGGGCGGCTGGCCGAGGCCATCCGCTATGCGGTGCTCGGCCCGGGCAAGCGGATCCGGCCGATCCTGGCCGTCTGGGTGCGCGACCTCCTGCTGGAGGGCGGGAGCCAGTCGCCCGCCCCCGCCGGCCCGGGCCGCGGTGCCGGCGCTCCAGGCCGCCGCGACGCGGGCGACCCCCTGCTGGGGCCGGCCTGCGCCCTGGAGCTGGTCCACGCCTACTCGCTCGTCCACGACGACCTGCCGGCCATGGACGACGACGACCTCCGCCGCGGCCGGCCGACGCTCCATCGCGCCTTCGACGAGGCGACCGCCATCCTCGCCGGTGACGCGCTCCAGCCGCTGGCCTTCGCCTGGCTGGCCGAGGCCGCGTTCCCGCCGGCCACCCGGGTGGAGATGATGCGGGCGCTCGCCCGGGCCGCGGGTCCGGCCGGGCTGGTGGGCGGCCAGCAGCTCGACCTGGAGCCCGCGGGCCCGGGTTCGCTGGAGGCGCTGCTGGAGCTGGAGTCGATGAAGACCGGCGCCCTCTTCCTGGCGTGCGTCCAGGTGGGGGCGCTGGCGGCCGGGAGCCGGGCGGAGGCCGGAAGCGCGCTGGGCCGCTTCGCGCGCCAGCTCGGCCTTCTCTTCCAGGTGACGGACGACCTGCTGGATGCGGCCAAGGGCGAGCCCTCCAGCGTCGTCACCCTGGCCGGTGCCGAAGAGGCCCGCCGGCTGGCCGACCGGCTGGCCGGCGAGGCGCTGGGCGCCCTCCAGGCGTACCGGGGCGAGGCGGCGGAGCGCCTGCGCCGCCTGGTGGAACTGGTGCGGAATCGCCAGGGCTGAGGCCGGCAGCGGCGGCCGTCTCATGGTATACTGGGCTTTGCAGCCGGCATACTTGCGGGTTTTGCAGGTGGCGCAGTATCCTAGTCGGCTTCCTGTCCTTGAAGGCGGGCCTAAAAATCCGCCGTCGGGCACATCGATGAAGTTCCTGGTGGCGGCTTTCGACGCCCAGTCGGGGGTCGTCACTGGGAGTAAGGAGTTGGGGCTGCCCGCAACGGCATGCGGACCAGACCCTAGCTCCGCGGAGGCCCGGTCGCCGGCACGGCGCCGGGTAGAACCTACAGGTGGCTGAACCGCCTGTAGCGTAGCCTGCCTTGCGTGGGTAGCGGTGGAAGGCGGTCACCGGCCGATCGCCCAGGGCCCGGGCGGCGGCGCGGCACGCCGTCCGAAACCATGCCTGCAAAAGAGGCTAAGGGGATGCGGAAGCCGCCGGGGAAAACCCCTAGGCTGTTCGCACGAGGTGCGCCGGGGATTAGGGTGCGTGCTCAGTGGCAATCCAGCCTCACCGCGGGCGACCCGGTGACGCCGTCTTAATGGGAAACCCCCTCGCCGGCGACGGCGGGGGGACGGCGGGGAAATCCTACTGGACCTAAGCCGCAAGGTTTACCCGGTGCGCCGCCACCTGCTTCTTGTTTTTCCGTGTGAGTCCCGACTCGGGGCGTCGCCTGGCGCGGCGCCCGCCCCACCCCTGACGGGAGGCGTGGCCAACCCCTTGGGTCGACCCGGTCGAAGTTTCGGCAGCGACCTCAAACGCGGTCTGACGATCGGCTCGGTCAGCTTCCTCATCGCCTGGTTCGTCACCCTCCCGTCGCAGGAAGCCATGCGCGGCCTCCCCCTCTTCCTCTCCTTCGGCATCCTGCTCCTGATCGTGGTGGTGGGCGTCCTGGCCGACGCCGTGGGCTTGGCCACGGCCACGGCGGCCGAGGCGCCCTTCCACGCCATGGCCAGCAAGCGGATCCCCGGCGCCCGCCAGGCCATCCAGCTGATCCGGAACGCGGACAAGGTGACCAGCATCGCCAACGACGTGATGGGCGACCTGGCCGGCACCATCTCGGGCTCGGCCGCGACGGCGATCGCGATCCGGCTCTTCACCAGCGAGAGCTCGCTGGAGGCGGGCCTCCTGGTGGCGCTGGCCGCCTCGCTCACCGTCGGGGGGAAGGCGGGGATGAAGGGGGTGGCGCTGGGCCACGCCAACGAGATCGTCTTCCTCCTGGCCCGGGCGCTGGCCTGGGTGGAGCGGGTCTTCCACGTGACGCTCCTTCCCGACCGGAAGGGGCGCTGAGCTCCCGGCGACGGGCGCTGCGCCGGGCGGGAGCGCGGTGGGAGGCCGGTACCGATCCTGCTACACTTACCCTTACAAAGCGCACCGAGGGCAGTGCGCAGCCTGGGAGAGCGGGGGCGAGGATCGAAGATGGAACGGCTTCTCGAGCAGATCCGGGGTCCGGAAGATCTGAAGCGGATGGACCTGGATCAGCTCCGTCGCCTGGCGCGGGAGATCCGTGCCGAGATCGTGGAGACGGTGGCGCGGAACGGCGGTCACCTGGCCGCCAACCTGGGGACCGTGGAGCTGGCGGTCGCCCTTCACGCCGTCTTCTCCAGCCCGCGCGACAAGATCCTCTGGGACGTGGGCCACCAGGCTTACCCGCACAAGCTCCTCACCGGGCGGCTCGGCCAGTTCGCCACCCTGCGCAAGCCCGGCGGCATGAGCGGCTTCCTCAAGCGCTCGGAGAGCGTCCACGACGTCTGGGAGGCCGGCCACGCGGGCACCGCCCTCTCGGGTGCGCTGGGCTACGCCACCGCCCGCGACCTGAGGCACCAGCAGCACAAGGTGGTGGCGGTGGTCGGCGACGGCGCGCTGACCGCGGGGCTGGCGCTGGAGGCGCTCAACAACGCGGGCCAGAGCCGGAGCGATCTGATCATCGTCCTCAACGACAACTCCATGTCCATCTCGCCCAACGTGGGCGCGCTCAGCCGCTACCTGGCCGCCATCCGGACAGCCCCCGCCTACTCGCGGCGGAAGGAGGAGCTGACCGAGCTGCTCGAGTCCATCCCGGCGCTGGGGCCGCAGATGGCGCGGGCGGCGGAGCGGCTCAAGATGGGCGTCAAGTCGCTGCTCCTGCCGGGCATCTGGTTCGAGGAGCTGGGCATCAAGTACCTGGGCCCCATCGACGGGCACGACCTGGGCGAGCTGATCGAGGTGCTGCGGGACGCGCGACGGACGCGCGGACCGGTGCTGGTCCACGCCGTCACGGAGAAGGGGCATGGCTACGCGCCCGCCGAGCGGAACCCCGAGGGCTTCCACGGGCCGGGTCCCTTCGACCCGCGGACCGGCCGCCCGATCCCGAAACCGGCAGCTCCGCCCAGCTACACCAGCGTCTTCAGCAGGACGCTCACCCGGCTGGCGAGCGAGCGGCCGGAGGTGGTGGCGATCACGGCGGCCATGCCGGAGGGGACCGGCCTCGCCCGCTTCGCCGAGTCCTTCCCCGATCGCTTCTTCGACGTGGGCATCGCCGAGCAGCACGCCGTCACCTTTGCGGCCGGCCTCGCCCTGGGCGGGCTCCACCCGGTGGTGGCCATCTACTCGACCTTCCTCCAGCGGGCGGTGGACTCCATCATCCACGACGTCTGCCACCAGAAGCTGCCCGTGGTCTTCGCCATCGACCGGGCGGGCCTGGTGGGGGCCGACGGCGACACGCACCAGGGCGCCTTCGACCTCACCTTCCTGCGCATGGTGCCGGAGATGGCGATCCTGGTGCCGCGGGACGAGAACGCCCTGCAGCACGCCGTGGCCACGGCGCTGGAGTACCGCGAAGGCCCCATCGCCATCCGCTACCCGCGCGGGGAGGGCGTCGGCGTGCCGCTCGACCCCGAGCCGGAGGCGCTTCCCGTCGGCCGGGCGGAGTGGCTCCGCGAGGGCAGGGACGTGGCGCTGGTGGCCGTCGGTCCCGCCGTCCACCAGGCGCTGGCGGCGGCCGACCTGCTGAAGGGCGCCGGGGTGGAGGCCAGCGTCGTGGACGCCCGCTGGGTGAAGCCTCTGGACGGCGAGATGCTGGAACGGGTGGCGACGAGCCATCGCGCCCTGGTGACGGTGGAGCAGGGGACGGCGCTGGGCGGATTCGGCTCCGCGGTGCTCGAGTGGCTGAGCGCCCATGGCCACTGGGACCTGCGCACGCGGGTCCTGGGCCTGCCCGACCGGTTCATCGAACACGGCGATCCCGTCTTGCAGTACCATCAGTTCGGCCTGGATGCGGCCGGCATCGCCCGGGCGGCGGGCGAGCTGCTCGGTTTGAGCCGGGAGCTCCGGCCGAGCGGGATCGAGGGGGAGGTGTAGGAGGGACGGCCCGGGGCGCGCGCCTGGACCAGCTCCTGGTGGAGAGGAAGCTGGTCCCCTCGCGCCAGGCGGCCCAGGTCGCCATCCTGGAAGGGCGCGTCCGCGTGGACGGGCGGACGGCCCGGAAGGCGGGAGAGCGCCTGCCGCCCGGCGCGGTGCTGGAGGTGCTGCCCGGCGAGCGCTGGGTCAGCCGCGGCGGGAAGAAGCTGGCCGGGGCGCTGGCCGACTTCGGCCTGGAGGTCGGGGGCACCGTCTGCGCCGACGTCGGCGCCTCCACCGGCGGTTTCACGGACGTCCTCCTCCAGGGCGGCGCCGCCAGGGTCTACGCCGTGGACGTGGGGCACGGCCAGCTGGCCTGGCGCCTGCGGAACGACCCGCGGGTGGTGGTCCGGGAGGGCGTCAACGCGCGCTATCTGGGCAGGGAGGAGATCCCGGAGCCGCTCGACCTGGCCGTGGTGGACGTCTCCTTCATCTCGCTGGCCAAGATCCTGCCCGCGCTGGTGCCTCTCCTCGGCACCGAGGGCTCGGTCGTGGCATTGGTGAAGCCGCAGTTCGAGGCGGGGCCCGACCAGGTGGGGAAGGGCGGCGTGGTGCGCGACCCGGCGGTCCACCGGCGGGTGCTCGCCCAGGTGGACGAGGCCGCTGCCGCGCTGGGGCTCGGGGCGGAGGGCCTGACCTTCTCGCCCGTCACCGGCCCCAGCGGCAACATCGAGTTCTTCGTCCTCTGGCGGCGCGGGGCCGCGGGACGGCTCGGCCCGGAGCGGATCGCCGGCGTGGTGGCGGAGGCGCACCGGCGCCTCGGTCGCCGCCGTGGGGGAGGCGACGCGGATGGAGCGGGGGACGCTTCCTCGCGGGATCTGGATCCCCGTGCTGACGCCGACTGAGGGCGGGGAACCGGCCTTCGACCTCCTGGAGGAGAACCTGGCCATGGCGGCGGGCGCGGAACCCGCCGGTTTTGTCGTGCTCGGCGCCTGGTCGGAACCGGAGGCCCTGGGCCCGGAGGGGCGGCGGGAGCTGTACCGGAGGACGCTGGCGGCCAGCGAGCGGCCGGTGGTCCTCGACCTCCGCACCGTCAGCCCCGGGGAGGCGCGGGAGCTGGTCCGCCTGGCGCGGCCGGCCGGCTTCCTGGCGGAGGGTCCGCCTCCCGAGGAACTCCTGGCGGTCGGGCTGCCCTGGGCGCGCGCGCTGCCGCCGGCGGGCACGAAGAACGGTGCCGGTCGGGCCGGCGCGGGCCCGGCGCGGGCGGACGGCCCCGGAGGCGCGGCGGGCGCCGTCCCGCTCTGGGCCGAGAGCCTCGAGTCGATCCGGCCTTCCCCGGGCGGCGGCGGGCGGCTGCCGGAGGGCCTCCTCACCCCCGTCGCCGCCGTCGCCCCCTGGCAGGCGGCCGACCTCTGGCGGGCCGTCCGGGCGGCGGCCGACGCGGGCGCCCCGCTGCCGGCGCACCTCTGGGAGCGCCTGGCGGCGCTGGAGCGACGGCTGGCGGGCCGGGTCGAGCGGGTGAAGCTCGCCATGGAGCTGGAGGGGTACTTCGGCGGGGCGCCGGTGGGTGCGCCGGGGGAGGCCGGCGCGGAGGAACGCGGGGCGATGTACGCCCTGCTCTTGGACCTGGGGATGCTTCGCGGCGGCTGAGCGCCGGCAGCGCACGGGAGGCGGGGTCGGGACCCGGGGCCGCGGGGCGGGGCAGACCCGAGCATCAAGAAGCCGACCGACCCGTCCGGGAAGGCCGGCACGGGAGGCAGAGTCGATGCCGCAAGAGTCGCAGGAGTCGCGGGAGGAGATCGTCCAGGTCGTCGACGGCAGGATGGTGGCGCCGGATCATCCGGTCATCCCCTTCATCGAGGGCGACGGGACGGGGCCCGACATCTGGCGGGCCGCGCGCCACGTCTTCGACGCGGCCGTGGCCAAGGCCTACGGCGGCAGGCGCGCCGTCCGCTGGCTGGAGGTGTACGCGGGCGAGAAGGCCTACCGGCTGACCGGCTCCTGGCTGCCGGAGGAGACGCTGGAGACCATCAAGCGCTATCGCGTCGCGATCAAGGGGCCCCTGACCACGCCGGTGGGCGGCGGGATCCGCAGCCTCAACGTCGCCCTGCGCCAGGATCTCGACCTCTACGCCTGCATCCGGCCGGTCCGCTGGTACCGCGGCGTGCCGAGCCCGGTCCGTCACCCCGAACTCGTCGACATGGTCATCTTCCGGGAGAACACCGAGGACGTCTACGCGGGCATCGAGTGGCCGGCCGGGAGCCCGGAGGCCGAGCGGATCCTCCAGTTCGCCCGCGACAGCGGCCACCCGGTCCATCCCGGCTCGGGGGTGGGCGTCAAACCCATCAGCGCCTTCGGGAGCAAGCGGCTGGTGCGCAGGGCGATCACCTGGGCGCTGGAGCACGGGCGGAAGTCGGTCACCCTGGTGCACAAGGGGAACATCATGAAGTACACCGAGGGCGCCTTCCGGGACTGGGGCTACGAGCTGGCCGAGGAGGAGTTCGGCGACCGGGTGGTCCGCGAGGACCAACTGGCTTCCGCCGCCGCGAGCGACGGCCGCCTGGTGATCAAGGACCGGATCGCGGACAACATGTTCCAGCAGGTGCTCCTCCGCCCGTCGGAGTACGACGTGGTGGCCACGCCCAACCTGAACGGCGACTACCTCTCGGACGCCGTCGCGGCGCAGGTGGGCGGCATCGGCATGGCGCCGGGGGCGAACGTGGGCGACGAATATGCCGTCTTCGAGGCGACCCACGGCACGGCCCCCAAGTATGCCAACCAGGACAAGGTCAACCCGGGGTCCGTCATCCTCTCGGGCTGCATGATGTTCGAGCAGATCGGCTGGCCCGAGGTGAGCCGCCTGATCCAGGAGGCGCTGGAGCGGACCATCTCCGAGGGCGTCGTCACCTACGACCTGGCCCGGAACCTGGAGCACGCGCGCGAGGTGCGCACCTCCGAGTTCGCGCAGGCCGTGGTCGACCGGCTCTAGGCCACGGGGGAGCGAGCGGATGCGGCTCGGCGTCATCCTCAACCCGGCCAAGCCCATGGCGCTGCAGGCGGCGGTGGCGCTGGCGGCGGCCGCCGCCCGGCGGGGCTGGCAGGTCGCCCAGATCAGCGCGGAGGCGCCGGAGCCGCTCTCCGGCTTCGACCGGCTGATCCTCCTGGGGGGTGACGGCACCGTCCTGCAGTGGGCGGAGCGGATGGCCCAGGCGGGGGTACCGGTCCTGCCCGTCAACCTGGGGCACCTGGGCTTCCTCGCCTCCGTCTCGCTCCATCAGGAAGAGGAGCCGGACTGGGACCGCTTCCTCGAGACGGAGGGCTGGGTGGAGGACCGGCGCCGCCTCCTGGAGGTGCGCGTGGGCGACGGGCAGGAAGCGCCGCCCCTCGTGCTGAACGACGCGTTGATCGCGCGGCAGCGTTCCGGGCGGACGCTGGAGGTGGAGCTGCGGGTCGAAGGCCGTCTCCTCTACCGCTACCGGGGCGACGGCCTGCTGGTGGCGACGCCCACCGGCTCCACCGCCTACGCCTACGCGGTGGGGGGACCGGTGGTGGACCCGGCGCTGCCCGCCCTCCTCGCCTGCCCCGTGGCGCCCCACGCGGCGCTTCCCCGGGCGGTGGTGTTGGCGCCGGGGCGGGAGGTGGAGGTCGCGGCGCCGCGCGCCGACGACGTGGTGGTGGTGCTGGACGGCCAGAGGCAGCGCGAGGTGCCTCCCGGCCGGCCGGTGCGTGTCCGGCTCTCCACCCGGGAGGTCCGCTTCCTGCGCCCGGCCAGCTACCACCCCGTCGACGCGCTGCGGGAGGGCCTGCGCCGCATGGAGGGCCTGGAACCGGCGGGGGAGAGGCCCCCCGATCGCTTCCGCGCTCCAGGGGAGGGGTCCGGTTGACCAGCAAGGCGGAGCGCCAGCGAAGGATCCTGGAGATGGTGCAGAGCCGCGTGATCGCCACCCAGGAAGAGTTGGCCGAACTGCTCGGCAAGGAAGGTTTCCCGGTCACGCAGGCGACCGTCTCCCGCGACATCCGCGAGCTCCAGCTGGTCAAGCTCGCCACGGGGGACGGCCGCTACCGTTACGCGCCGCCGCAGGAGGCACCCAGCCCGGCCCGCATCGACCAGTTGAAGCGGATCTGCCGGGAGTCCATCCTGGGATATGATTCCAGTTGCAACATGGTCGTGATCCAGACGCTACCGGCGACGGCGGCCAGCGTGGCCGAGGCCATCGACGTCCTGCACTTCGAAGAGGTGCTGGGAACGCTGGCCGGGGAGCGGACGGTCTTCGTGGTGGTCAAGCCGCCCGAGGCTGCAGACCGCTTCCTGGCCCGCCTGGCCGACCTGATCGCAGGCTCCTGAGCGCGGGGAGGCATCGAGGTGCTGCGCGCGTTGGAGATTCGCGACCTCGCCCTGATCGAGGCCGAGGAGCTGGAGTTCGACCGCGGCTTCCACGTGCTGACCGGGGAGACCGGCGCGGGGAAGTCCATGGTGGTCGACGCGCTCGGCCTGCTCCTGGGCGCCCGGGCCAGCCCCGACCTGGTCCGCCGCGGGGCCGAGCGCGCCCGCGTGGCCGCCTGGATCCGCCCGCAGCAGGCGGGCGAGGCGGAGGAAGATCGCCTGCTGGTCCGCGAGGTGAGCGCCGGCGGCCGCTCCACCGCCCGCGTCGACGACCGGCCCGTCACCCTGGCGACGCTCCGCGAGACCGCGTCGCGCTGGCTGGCGGTCCACGGCCAGCGGGAGACCTCCGACCTGCTCTCGGCCGCCCGCCAGCGCGAGCTGCTGGACCGGTTCGGCGGCCCCGCGCTCCTGGAGGCCCGGGACCGCTTTCGCGACCTGGCCGCCCGGCTCCAGGAAGTCCGCCGCCAGCTGGGCGAGGCGGAGAGCCTGGAGCGCGACCGCCTGACGCGCATGGACCTGCTCCGCTTCCAGGTCCAGGAGATCGAGGCGGCCCACCTGGAGCCCGGCGAGGAGAAGGAGCTGGAGCGGCGCCTCGAGCGTCTCCGTCACGCCGGGCGCCTGCACGAGGCGGCCGAGCGGTGGCTCCAGGCGCTGCGCGAGCAGGAGGAGCCCCCGGCCGCGCTCACCCAGCTGGGGGCGGCCTCCCGCGACCTCTCGGAAGCGGCCCGTTGGGACCCCGAGCTCCAGCCCGTCGCCTCCCTCCTGGACGAGGCGGCCGCCTTGGTGGGCGACGCCGCCACCCGGCTCCGCCACTATCTGGAAGGCCTGGAGTTCGAACCGGGCGCGCTGGAGGCGGTGGAGGAGCGGCTCCTGCTCCTGCACCAGCTGGAGCGGAAATACGGCCACGGCAGCTCCGCCATCCTGGAGCACGCCGAACGTGCGCGACAGGAGCTGGAGAAGCTGGAGCGGGCGAGCTTCGACGCCGAGCAGCTCCGCCGCCGGGCCGAGGAGCTGGAGCAGGAGGCGGCCCGGGTGGCGCTCCAACTCTCCCGGCTCCGCCAGGAAGCGGCCCGGCGCCTGGAGGAGCGGGTGCCGGACGAGCTGGCCGCGCTGGGCATGCCCTACGCCCGCTTCCAGGTGGCCTTCCGCCGCCGTGCCGACCCCGCCGGCCTGCCGCTGGAGGGGGAGCGCTGGGCCTTCCACCGCGACGGCATCGACGAGGTGGAGTTCGTCCTCGGCGTCAACCCGGGCGAGAAACCCGGGCCGCTGGCGGACGTGGCCTCCGGCGGCGAGCTCTCCCGCATCCTGCTGGCGCTGGAGACGGTGCTGGCCGAGGCGGACGACTGCGAGACGCTCGTCTTCGACGAGGTGGACGCCGGCGTCGGCGGCGAGGCCGGCCGGGCGGTGGGCGAGAGGCTGGCACGGTTGGGCCGGCACCGCCAGGTGATCTGCGTCACCCACCTGGCGACGGTGGCGATGCTGGCCGACGTTCATTTTCACGTCGAGAAACGCATCGAGGCGCAGGGCGACGGCGCCGCCGCGCCCGAGGAGGCCGACGAGGCGCTGCGCACGCGGACCCGGGTCCGCCGCCTCGAAGGCGAAGAGCGGGTGCGCGAGATCGCGCGGATGCTGGCCGGCGACCCCAGCCGCCCCACCTCGCTGGAACACGCCCGCACCCTCCTGGAGCAGGCCGAGCGCTGGAAGGGGCGGGCGGTCAGCGCCTGAATGGCGCTCGTTTCCATGGGTGGACACCGTCCGCCCAGACGAAGACTTCTACCGCGCGAAAGAACCGCCACATAAGCCCGTGACGCGGCCGGACAGTCTAACCCGCGACGGCGCGGCCGGTCTCTTCCGAGACGGTCGCCTCGTCAGCGGGGAGCGTGAGCGCCATGAGACGACCCGCGACGCGGGCGCTCTACGCCGTCTTCCTCGCCGCTCTGGTCCTGGGGGCGGGCGCCTTGTCGCCGCAGCTCTGGCGGTGGGCCCGTTTTCCCTCCGCCATCTGGACCGGCGAGGGCGGTCACCTCGCCCTCCTGACGCCGCTGGAAGGTCGCCTCGATGCCGGGGTGCCGGGGCGGTACACCGTGCGGCTGCCGCTTCTTCCCGGGCTGCAGGCGGCGAGCCGGCCGGTGACGGTTCACGTGATGCCGCCGGTGGAGGTGATCCCCGGCGGCGAGTCGGTGGGCGTCATGCTCCGGGCCAAGGGCGCCGTCGTCCAGTCGCTGGCCTCCTTCCCGGAGTCGCCGGCGCGGGCGGCCGGGATCCGGCCGGGCGACGTGATCCTGGCGGTGGACGGGCGGCGCCTCGACGGGATCGGCGACCTGATGCGGGCGGTGGAGGGGGCGGGCCGGGCGGGCCGGCCGCTCCGGCTCCAGATCCAGCGGGGCGCGGCCGTCCTCACCCTGGAGGCTCGCCCCAGGAAGATCGACGGCCAGTACCGCCTCGGCCTCTGGGTGCGGGACACGGCGGCCGGCGTGGGGACGGTCACCTTCTACGATGCGCAGAGCCGGACGGTGGTGGCCCTGGGTCACCGCGTCAGCGACGAGCAGGGCGACCCGTACCCGATGCGGGACGGGAAGTTCGTCACCGCGCTGGTCTCGGGGGTGAGGCCGAGCCGGCAGGGGGAGCCGGGGGAGAAGCTGGGCGTCTTCCTCCACGTCCAGCAGCCGCTGGCCACCATCCGGGCGAACACGGCCTACGGCCTCTTCGGCCGGCTGTCGGGCCGGCCCCCGGCGAAGCGGCCGGTGCCGGTCGCCTGGGAGGATCAGGTCCGCCCGGGGCCGGCGGAGATGGTGACGGTGGTCCAGGGGCTGCGGCCGGAGGCGTTCCGGGTGGAGATCGAGCGGGTGATCCACTCCGACCAGCCCAGCGCCCGCTCGTTCGTCCTGCGCGTCACCGACCCGAGGCTGCTGCAGGCGACGGGGGGGATCGTGCAGGGCATGAGCGGCTCGCCGGTCCTGCAGGACGGGCGGCTGGTGGGTGCGGTCACCCACGTCTTCGTCCACGACCCGACGCGGGGGTACGGCGTCTTCGCCCAGTGGATGCTGGAGCAGGGCGGCCTGCTGCACGGGAAGGAAGACGGGAAGGAGCTGTCCATGGTCTCCTGAGGAGGCGGGGCGGACCCCGGGACAGGGACCCACCGGTACGGGGTACCGCCCCCGCTTCCCCTTTTCTACCGCGATCCTGGCGAAGCTTGACGAGAATTGCGATCAATCCCCCCTCCGGGGAGGAAGGGCTCCGCGGAATGGACGCGCATTCCTTAGAGGAGCGCGCGGCGATTCCGATCGATGAGGGGGTACCGACGGGTGGCAGCACTCTCCCACCTTCCTTCTTCTGCGACCACGATCTGCATCGCGGACGACAACGCCGACTTCTGCGACCTGCTGGCGGAGTTCATCGAGTCGCAGCCGGATTTCCGCCTCTGCGGCGTGGCCAACAACGGCGAGGAGATCCTGGAGCTGATCGAGCGGGAGGAGCCGGACGTGGTCATCCTGGACGTGATCATGCCCCGGCTCGACGGGATCGGCGTCCTGGAGGCGCTCAACGCCCGGCCGGCGGGGAGCCGCCGGCCGAAGGTGGTCCTGCTCACCGCCTTCGGCCAGGAGAGCATCTCCCAGAGGGCGGTGGCGCTGGGCGCCGACTATCTCATCCTGAAGCCCTTCACGCTGGACATCCTGGCCAAGCGGGTCCGCCAGCTGGTCCGCGACGAGATCGCGCCGGCCTCGCCGGCGCCCAGCGACCGCCATCTCGACATCGAGGTCTCCAACCTCCTGCACGAGATGGGCATCCCCGCGCACATCAAGGGCTACCACTACCTGCGCGAAGCGATTCTGATGATCGTCGACCACGTGGAGATGCTGGGCGGCGTGACCAAGGAGCTCTACCCCGCCATCGCCAAGCGCTTCGACACCACGCCCAGCCGCGTGGAGCGAGCCATCCGGCACGCCATCGAGGTGGCCTGGACGCGGGGGAACATGGAGGCGGCCCAGCGGATCTTCGGGTACACCATCCGCTCCGAACGGGGCAAGCCCACCAACTCGGAGTTCATCGCCATGCTCGCAGACCGTCTCCGTCTGGAGAGCCGGGTCGGCTGAGCGACCCGGCAGCGCTCCCCCGGGCGGCCGAGCCGGCGTGGAAGGCGCGTCCACCCGCGGCGCGGGGCGCGCGGAAGTGTGCCCTTCTTCACGTAGCCTATAATGTGGACGGCGTGGAGCGGGGTGACAGGACCGACATGCGCGTCACGGGCAGGATCCGGGTCGACCGGAGGACGAAGAACCTGGCCCGCAGGCTCCGCAAGTCCGAGATCGCGGTCATCGACCACTGCGACCTGGACGAGGTCGCGGCCAGGAGCCTTCTGGAGCGGGGCGTCCGCGCCGTGCTCAACGCCAGCCCCTGCTTCTCGGGCGGCTACCCCGCCCGCGGCACCCCGCTGCTGGTGGAGCAGGGGGTCCCGGTGGTCGACTCGCTGGGTTCGGAGCTGATGGACCGGCTCCGCGAGGGCGACCGCGTCGAGGTGGTCGACGGCCGGGTCTATCTGGGCGGACAGGAGCTGGCCGAGGGACGGGTGGTCGACCAGGAGGTGGTCGCCCGGGAGCTGGAGCGCTCCTACCGGCACCTGCGGGACGAGTGGGACGCCTTCCTGGAGAACACGCTCAGCTACGCGCAGAGGGAGAAGGAGCTGATCCTGGAGCCCTTCCCGGTGCCTCCGCTGCGGACCCGCCTGCGGGGCCGGCCCGCGCTGGTGGTCACCCGCGGCCCCCACTACAAGGAAGACCTGGAGGCCTGCCTGGCCTACATCCGGCACGAGAAGCCCGTCCTGATCGGCGTCGACGGGGGCGCCGACGCCCTGCGGGAGTTCGGGTTGATGCCCGACCTGGTGGTGGGCGACATGGACAGCGTGGAGGACGAGACGCTCCGCCGGGTGCCGGAGAGGGTGGTCCACGCCTACCCGGACGGGTGCTCGCCGGGCCTGGAGCGCGTCCGTCGCATGGGGCTGGAGGCCCACGTGATCCCCGCGCACGGGACCAGCGAGGACGTGGCCCTGCTGATGACCTACGAGGCGGGAGCCTCGTTGATCGTGGCGGTGGGGACGCACACCGGCATGATCGACTTCCTGGAAAAGGGAAGGAGGGGGATGGCGAGCACCTTTCTCGCGCGCCTCAAGGCGGCGGACCGGCTGGTCGACGCCAAGGGGCTGAGCCAGGTCTACCGGCCGCCCAGGCAGTTCGCCGGCCTCTGGCAGCTGGTGCTGGCCGGGCTCCTCCCGCTCGCCATCATCTTCAGCATCTCTCCGCCGCTCCGGTCTCTCCTGACCCTGTGGTGGCTGAACCTGCGCGTGGCCGCAGGACTCTAGGCGCACGGATCTTGCCGCCGGCGCCGCTGGGGGCTCCGGTTTGATCGATCTCCGCACCCACATCGTCTCTCTGGTCGCCGTCTTCCTGGCCCTGGGCATCGGACTCCTCCTCGGCCTGGCGCTGGCCGACCACCAGCCGGTCTCCCGAACGCAGCAGGAGCTGGTCGCCCGCCTGGAGAGCCAGTACGAGCGGCTCCACAACGACAACGAGAAGCTGGCCAGCCGGGTGCAGCAGCTCAGCCGGACGGCGGCGCTCGCCCGTCGGGACAACGGCGACCTGATCGAGATGCTGGTGGGCACCCGCCTGAAGGGCATCCGCGTGGCCATCTTCGACCTCGGCGCGCCCGACCAGGAGGCGGCGATCCGCCCGGTCCTCCAGACGGCCGGCGCCGAGGTGACGCTGATCGCCACCTTCCCCGGCCCCTTCGAGCCGGCCGACAGCCAGGGCTGGCAGGCCTGGTCGCAGGCGCTGGGCGTGCCGGTCAGCGACCCCCAAGGCCTGAAGCAGGCGGCACTCCAGACCCTGGTCCAGCAGCTGGGAACCCCTGCCGCCGCCGGTCCGGCGGGGACCCGGATCGACGGCCCGCTCTTCTCCCGGCTGGCCCTCTCCCAGGGCCTGGTCCGGGTCAGCGTCCTCCGGCCGGGTCCCTACGACGCCGCGCTGATCCTGGTCGGCCCCGACGGCTTCAGCCCCCGCCAGGCCTCCGAGCTGGCCGGGGCCCTGGCGGACCTCCTCCACCAGAAGGGGGTCCGCGTGGTGGCGGCCGAGCCGTCGACGCTCCAACCCTCCGTGGTGACGGCGCTGGCGCAGGCCGGGGACCTCTCCACCGTCGACGACGTGGATCGGGTCCAGGGGCAGGTGAGCACCGTCTACCTGCTGGCCTCGCTGGCCTCGGGTTCCTACGGGATCAAGCCGGGAGCCCAGGCGGCCTTCCCGCCGGGCATCAGCACGCCGGCGCCGGCGCCGCAGAGCCGGTCGTCGGGGGTGAGCGGGGGGTGACCTCCCGCCTGACCGAGACCGCCGCCGTCATCATCCCCGCCTACCAGGAAGCCGACCGGATCGGCGAGACCCTCCGCGCCCTCCGGGCGGCCGGCTTCCGCGAGATCTGGGTGGTGGACGACGGCTCCACCGACGCCACCGCCCGCCGTGCCCGCGAGGCCGGGGCGAGGCTCCTGCGCTTCGCCCGCAACCGGGGCAAGGGCGCCGCGCTGACCGCCGGGCTCAACTCCAGCAGCGGCGACCCGATCCTCTTCCTGGATGCGGACCTGGGAGAGAGCGCGGCCGAGGCGGTCGCCCTGCTGGCGCCGCTGGAGGCGGACGAGGCGGACATGGCCGTCGCCGCCTTCCCCGGGCCGGCGCGCGGGGCGGGCCTCGGCTTCGTGGTCGGCCTGGCCCGCTGGGGAATCCGGCGGTTGACCGGCTGGAACCCGCGTTTTCCCGTCTCGGGCCAGCGGGCGCTTCGCCGTTCGCTGGCCCGAGCCATCGCCCCCTTCGCCCCCGGTTTCGGCGTGGAGGTGGCCATGACCGTGCGGGCACTCTGGCGCGGCGCCCGCATCCGGGAAGTGCCGGTGGCCTTCCGCCACCGCCGCACCGGCCGCGACCTGGCCGGCTGGCTCCACCGCGGGCGGCAGCTGCGGGACGTGGCGTGGACGCTCCTCGGGCTCGCGCTGGAACGGAAGCGGCCTGCGGCAGGGCGACCGCGCCGCCGGGAGGCCGGAAGCTGAATGGGCGGCGTGCTCGGAGCCTGGACGCTCCCGGGCGCGGTGCTCGGCGCGGCGGCGCTGGAGGCGCTTCTCGCCTGGGGCCTCGCGCGGGCCCTGGAGCGCCGGGGGCACGTGCGCGCCAACTACCGGGGGCGGGTGGTGCCCACCAGCGTGGGGGTCAGCTTCCTCGCGGCGACGGGGCTGGCGGCGCTCCTCCTGCGCGACCCGGCGGTGGAGCGGGCTTGGCTGGCGGCCTGCCTCATGGGGCTGGTGGGCTTCTACGACGACGTCCACTCGGCGGAGCAGGCGCGGGGGCTGGGGGGGCACCTGCGGGAGCTGCTGCGGGGCCACCCCACCAGCGGCCTGCTCAAGGCGGTGGCAGGTCTGGCCGCAGGGGGCTGGATCGCCGGGTCGGCGGGGGGCGGCTGGCTGGCGGTGGCCGGACGGGCGCTGGAGGTGGCGCTGGCGGCCAACGTGGTCAACGTCCTCGACCTGCGGCCGGGGCGCGCGGCCAAGGCGCTGCTGGTGGTGCTCGCGCTCCTGCCCTGGGTGGGGGTGACGCCGGCGGTGGCGGCGGCCGCCTGGATCACGCTCGGCGCGGTGGCCGCCTGGCTCGGCTTCGACCTCCGGGAGCGGGCCATGCTGGGCGACGCGGGGGCCAACGCCCTGGGCATCTGGGCGGGCAGCCTGCTGGCGCTGGGCGGCGGCCCGGAGGCCGTCTGGATCGGGCTCGCGCTGGTGGTGGCGCTCCAGGTCGCGGCGGAGCTGACCTCGCTCTCCTCCTGGATCGAGCGGAGCCGCTTCCTCGACTTTCTCGATCGGCTGGGCAGGCGAATGTGAAATCCTGGCGAAAATGGGCGCCGAGTGGTGGCTCTGGCTTCTAAAGGGGGAGACGGGATGGAAAAGGAGCGCGCCCCGGTCAGTGCAGAGGAGATCACCGCCCTGGTCAAGCAGCTTCCTTCCGTCATCGGCGCGCGTGTGGTGGTCAACGAGTGGGGTGGCATCGAAGAGATCCACGTCCTGGCCACCGACGAGCGCTCCCCCAAGGCGCTGGTCCGCGACGTCCAGAGCGCCCTGGCGGCGCGCTGGGGCCTGATGGTCGACTACCGGAAGGTGAGCATCGCCCAGCAGGCGGTCCCCAGGGCGCCGTCCCACATCCGCCTGGCGGTGGCCTCGCTCCAGGCAACCACCGATCTCCTCAAGGACGTGATCCGGGTGGAGGTCAGCCTGGAAGAGCAGGCGCCGGCAGCCACCCTCTGGCCGCTGGACCCGCCCGGCAAGCTGGCCGGCCCTTTCCGCGGGGTCGCCGAAGGCGTCCACTCCGGGCGCGGCATGCTCCGGGTGGGGGCGGAGGCTGTGCTGGCCGCCCTCAACCAGGCGGTCGACCCGCAGGTCCGATTCTTCCTGGAGGAGGCCGGCGAAGGAGGCATCGCCGGCCGCCGGCTGATTCTGGTCTCGGTCCTCCTGCGCACCAGCCGCGTGGAGGAGCCGCTGGTGGGGGCGTCGCTCCTCGCCGGCGACCCGGTCCGGGCGGCGGTCAACGCGGCGCTGGACGCCTGCAACCGGCGGCTGGGCCGGGTCTACGCCGGTCGCTACCGCTCGCCCAACGCGCCGCACTACACGCCGGCGGAGGCGATGGTGGAGCTCTCCCGGCGCCAGCTGCGCGAGGCGGCGGCCGCCCGCCTCGCCGCCGAGGAAGCCCGCCCCGGCGCCGCGACCTCGCCCGCGACCCCGCCTTCCTCCTCGCGCTCGGGTGGAGAGGCTTCCGGCGCCGAGAAGGGAAAGAGGGGCGGAGGCGGGGGTGGCCGGTGAACGGGCAGGGCTCGTTCGGCGCCTGGATCCGGCGCGGCCGCGTCACCGCGGTGCTGCGCGAGCGCCCCGGGTTCCAGGAGCTGGCGGTGACCGTGGAGGTCGCGGACGGAGACGGGGTCGGGGGGGAAGGCCGGGCCTGGGCCTTCCCCCCCTTGCTGGGCGGCCGCCTGGAGCCCGGCCAGGCCGTCTGGCTCAACGTGACCGCCGTCCGCCTGGGGCTGGGCAGCGGCGGCCGCCACCTGGTCGTCTCCACCGACCCGCCCCGGCTCCAGCAAGGCCCCCCGGCCGGCCACATCGTCAAGCTTCGCTACACCCCCTGGCAGCAGGCGGTCCTGGCCTGCGAGGAGGAGGCGGGTCCGGCCCACCACCTCCTCCGGGACCCCGCCGCCACCCTGGCGGGCATGCCGGTGGTGGCGGGGGAACTCCACAGCCAGCTTCTGCCCGTGCTCCTGGGCGCCCGGCGGGCCGGCGCGCGGCGGATCGCCTACGTGATGACCGACGGGGGCGCGCTTCCGGCCGCCCTGAGCGAGACGGCCGCCGAGCTGCGGCGCATGGGCTGGCTGGAGGCGGTGATCACCGCCGGCCACGCCTTCGGAGGGGACCTGGAGGCGGTGGCGCTCCCCTCGGCGCTCCTGGCGGCGCGCTGGGCGGTGGGCGCCGAGCTGGCCGTGGTCCTGATGGGACCCGGCATCGTCGGTACCGGCACCGCCTTCGGCTTCACCGGCGTCGAGCAGGCCTGGGCGCTGCAGGTGGCGGCGGCGCTGGGAGGCGTCCCGGTCGCCGCGCTCCGGGTGGGCCAGGGGGACCCGCGGCCCCGTCACCGGGGTCTCAGCCACCACTCGCGGACGGTGCTGGGCCGCCTCGTGCCCGGTCCGGTCTGGGTGGCCCTGCCCCGGCCCTCGCCGCTGGAGCCGCCGCCGGAGCTGCTCCGCCGCCACGCCTGGGTGGAGGTGGGGGTGGCGGAGCTGGACGCCGCCCTGGAGGCGAGCCCGCTTCCTCTGCGGAGCATGGGGAGGGGAGTGGACCAGGAGCGGCCGCTCTTCCGCTTCGCCGCCGCCGCCGGCTTCCTCGGCGGCTGGCTGGCCGCGTTCTCCGGAGCGGCCTAGGTGCATAGGGGTGGGACGAGGTGGTCGCCCTTGCGAGCCTTCCGCCCGTTCCGCCGGAGCCTCCGGGCGCTCCCCGCCCTGGGCCCGGCGCTCCTGCTGAGCAGCGCCGTCTTCCTTCTGGCGGTGGCCGGCGGGGCCCTCGCCATCCACGCGCTGGCCCCGGCCCAGGCCGAGGAGGTGGCGGCGATGGTCGACCGCTTCCAGCAGTTCCTGGGCAGCGGGCGGAGCCCCGCAGCCTTGCCGCTCTTCACGCGCAGCCTCCTCGGCGAGATCCGCCTGCTGCTCATCCTCTGCGCGCTCGGCTTCACCGCTTACGGCGGCCCGCTGGTCCTCCTGCTGGTGGCGCTGCGCGGCGCCGACATCGGCTTCACGGTGGCCGCGCTGGTGGCCCGGGCGGGATGGCCGGGCCTCCTGATGGCGGGGACGGCGGTGCTGCCGCAGAACCTGCTGGCGGTCCCCACCTGGCTCCTGGTCTCCGCGGCGGCCGTCCACTCCTCCACGGTCCTGGCGCGCCAGGTTCTCGACCGGCGGGCGCGCCACCTGCGCCGCCCGGAACCGGTGCCGCTGCCGCTCCTCACGGTCCTGGGGGCCGCGGGGCTGGCCGCGGTGAGCGCCGTCCAGGTCTTCGTGGCGCTCCCCTTCGCCCGGGCGGCGCTCTCCCTCCTCTGAGCAGGCTTGGCATGGAAGCGGGCGCCGCGCCCGGGCGGCAGGCGGGCTCGCCGCGGGCGCCGGCCTCTTCCCCGCCGGACAGACTCCCGAGGGCGGGTGCTATACTGCAGTCGGTCTGGAAGGGCTCGGCAGCCAGGCAGAACCCGAAGGGAGTGTCAAGCGGTGAGGATCGGCGTCCCACGCGAGATCAAAGAGGACGAGGCACGCGTCGCGCTCACCCCCGCCGGTGCGGCCGCACTGGTGCACGAGGGGCACCAGGTGCTGGTGGAGAGCGGGGCGGGGCTGGGGAGCGGATTCGACGACGAATCCTACGCGCAACAGGGGGCGACCGTCGTCCCGCAGGCGGCCGACGCCTGGACCCAGGTGGATCTGGTGCTCAAGGTGAAGGAGCCGCTGCCGCAGGAGTTCGCCTACTTCCGGCCCGGGCTGATTCTCTTCACCTACCTCCACCTGGCGGCCGCCCGCGAGCTGACGCTGGCACTCCTGGAGGGGGGCGTCACCGCCATCGCGTATGAGACCGTCCAGCTTCCCGACCGCTCGCTCCCGCTCCTCACCCCCATGAGCGAGGTGGCCGGGCGCATGGCGGTCCAGATCGGCGCCCACTTCCTGGAGGCGCCCCAGGGCGGGAGGGGCGTCCTCCTGGGCGGCGTCCCCGGCGTCCCCCGCGGCGACGTGGTCATCCTGGGCGGGGGGACGGTCGGCGTCAACGCCGCCAAGATCGCGCTGGGCCTGGGGGCGCACGTCACCGTGCTGGACATCGACGCCGACCGGCTGCGCTACCTCGACGACATCTTCGGCGGCCGCATCACCACCCTGGCCTCCAACCGCGGCAACATCGCCGAGGCGGTCCACCGCGCCGACATCCTGGTGGGCGCCGTCCTCGTCCCGGGCGCACGCGCGCCGCACCTGGTCAGCGAGGAGATGGTCCGGACGATGAAGCCGGGCTCGGTCATCGTCGACGTGGCCATCGACCAGGGCGGCTCGGTGGAGACGTGCGACCACGTCACCACCCACAGCAACCCCACCTACGTCCGCCACGGCGTCGTCCACTACGCGGTGGCCAACATGCCGGGCGCGGTGCCGCGCACCTCCACCTTCGCGCTGACCAACGCCACCCTGCCGTACGCCGCGAAGCTGGCGGGGCTGGGATGGCGGGAGGCGCTCCGGCGCGACCCCAGCCTGGCCCGCGGCCTGCAGACCCACGACGGCCGCGTCACCTACCAGGCCGTGGCCGAGGCCCATGGACTCGCCTTCACGCCGGCCGAGACGCTCCTCGACTGAGAGGGCAGGGACGCCCGCGACGCCGGGCGGGGAGGGCGACCCGCGCATGGCCGCCTTCCTCGCCTACCTGGGCGTGGAACGGGCACTCTCGCGGCATACCGTGGCCGCCTACCGGCGGGACCTGGAGGACTTCGCCGCCTACCTGCGGCTGCGCGGCGGGCGCCCGGAGTCGGCGGACTCCGAGGCCATCGCGGCCTACCTCGTCGTCCTCACCGGGAGGAAGCTCGCCCCCACCACCATCGCCCGCCGCGTCGCCGCCCTGCGCGCCTTCTACCGCTTCCTCCAGCGCGAGGGCGTGCGCCGCGACAACCCCGCCCGCGAGGTGGGCCGGCCCGCGCTGCCGCGGCGGCTGCCCCACGTCCTGACGGTGGAGGAAGTGGACCGGCTCCTGGAGACGCCGCCCGCGGCGACGCCGCGGGGCTGCCGCGACCGTGCCATGCTGGAGCTGATGTACGCCAGCGGCCTCCGGGTCTCCGAGCTGGTCCAGCTCAACCTGAACGACCTGGATCTGGAGGAGGAGGTCGTCCGCTGCTGGGGCAAGGGCGCGCGCGAACGGATCGTGCCGGTGGGCAGCCGCGCGCTGGCCGCGCTCCGCCTCTACCTGGAGTGGGCGCGGCCCCGGCTGGCGGGCGGGCGCCGGCAGGAGGCGCTCTTCGTCAACGCCCGCGGCGGCCGGCTGACGCGCCAGGGGTTCTGGAAGCTGCTGCGCGCCTACGCCCGCCGCGCCGGTATCCGGCAGGCGATCACGCCGCACACGCTGCGCCATTCCTTCGCCACCCACCTCCTGGAGAACGGCGCGGACCTGCGTTCGGTCCAGGAGCTGCTGGGCCATGCGGACATCGCCACCACCCAGATCTACACCCACCTGACGAAGGGGTTCATCGATGAGGTCTACCGGCGATCCCACCCCCGGGCCTGAGGCGCGTCTGCGCGACCTCCCGGCCATGCACCAGCTCCTCGCCCATCCCGCCGTCCGCGCCTGGGCCGAAGGCGAGCCGCCCTCGCTGGTCAAGCGCGCCCTCGACCTGGAGCTGGAGGAGGCACGGCGGCGGATCCGCGCCGGCGAGGAGGCGGCGCTCTCGCCCGAGGCGCTGGCGGAGCGCGCCCGGCGGCGCTTCCTGGCGCTCAGCCGGCCCGTCCTCCGCCCGGTGATCAACGCCACCGGCGTCATCCTCCACACCAACCTCGGCCGCGCCCCCCTCTCGGAGGCCGCCCTGGCGGCGGTGGCCGAGGTGGCCCGGGGCTACTCCAACCTGGAGTTCGACCTGGAGTCCGGCCGCCGCGGCAGCCGCCACACCCTGGTGAGCGACCTGCTGCGCGAGCTGACCGGGGCCGAGGACGGCTTCGCCGTCAACAACAACGCGGCGGCGGTGCTCCTGGCGCTGAGCGCCCTGGCCGGAGGGCGCGAGGTGCTGGTCTCGCGCGGGGAGCTGATCGAGATCGGCGGCTCCTTCCGCATCCCCGACGTGATGGAGCAGAGCGGCGCGCGCCTGGTGGAGGTGGGCACCACCAACCGGACGCGGCTGGGCGACTTCCTGCGCGCCACCGGTCCCGAGACGGCCGCCTACCTGAAGGTCCACCCCTCCAACTATCGCATCGTGGGCTTCACCCAGTCGGTCCCGCTGGAAGAGCTGGCGGCGGCCGCCCACGAGCGCGGCCTCCTGGCGCTGGTGGACCTGGGGAGCGGCTCGCTGGTCGACCTCGGCCGCCTCGGCCTGGCCCACGAGCCGACCGTCCAGGAGGCGGTGGCGGCCGGCGCCGACCTGGTCACCTTCAGCGGCGACAAGCTGCTGGGCGGACCCCAGGCGGGCATCCTGGTGGGGCGGCGCGAGCTGATCGAGCGCTGCCGGCGGCATCCCCTGGCCCGCGCCGTGCGCATCGACAAGATGACGGTGGCGGCGCTGGAGGCGACGCTGGCCGCCTACCGGCGGCCGGAGGAGGTCTGGCGGGAGCTGCCGGCGCTGGCCATGCTGGCCCGCCCCGAAGAGGAGCTCCGCCGGCGGGCCGAGCGCCTGGCCCGGGCGCTGGAGCCCCACCTGGGCCGCGAGCGCGTCCAGCTCCTGCGCGGCGAGTCGCGGGCGGGCGGGGGGTCGCTGCCCGAGGAGCCGCTTCCCACCTGGCTGGTGGCCATCCGGGTGGAGGAGCCGCAGGCGGCCGCGGCCCGCCTGCGCGCCGGCGATCCGCCGGTGATCGTCCGCCTGCAGGAAGGGCGGCTCCTGGTCGATCTGCGCACGGTTCGCGAGGCCGAGGAGCCGGTTCTGGAGGCGGCGCTGGCGGGAATCCCGGCCCCCTGAGGAGGGCAGCCTAAGCGCCCGAGGAGGGAAGGAACGTGCCTCGGGCCGGTCGGTTGAAGCGAGGGGGCCTGGTACTCCTGACGCTGGCCTGGACCGCCGGGACCGCGCTGGTGCCGGTCGGGCGGGTCGCGGCGGCGCAGGTGCCGGTTCCGCCCAGGATCGAGGCGCCGTCGGCGGTCCTGATGGACGCCGCCTCCGGCGTCTTTCTCTACGAGAAGAACGCCCACCAGCGCCGCGCGCCCGCCAGCGTCACCAAGCTGATGACGCTGGACCTGGTGATGGACGCCCTCCGGTCGGGCCAGATCCATCCCCGCGAGATGGTCACCGCCAGCGCCTACGCGGCCAGCTGGGGCGGCTCCAACCTGTACATGTACGAAGGCGAGCAGCTGCCGGTGGACGAGCTGCTCTACGCGGTGGCGGTCGCCTCGGCCAACGACGCCGCCGTCGCCCTGGCGGAGAAGGTGGGCGGCACCTACGAGCACTTCATCCACATGATGAACCAGCGGGCGCGCCAGCTCGGCATGCGGGACACCCGCTACGCCAACGTCCACGGGCTCCCCACGAAGGAGCCGCACTACACCTCGGCCTACGACCAGGCGCTCCTGGCCCGCCACATCCTCCTGACCCACCCGTCGGTCACCCGTTACACGCGGACGTGGGAGTACTGGGTGCGGAAGGGGAGGAAGAACCAGATCTGGCTGACCAACACCAACCGGGGCGTGATCGAGTACCCCGGGATGGACGGGCTGAAGACCGGCTGGACCCACGAGGCCGGCTTCTGCCTGGTGGCCACCGCGGAACGGAACGGGCAGCGCCTGATCGCGGTGGTGATGGGCGCGCCCACGGCCGAGGAGCGGAACAAGGAGATCTACAGGCTCCTGGACTACGGCTTCAACAGCTTCCGGACGGTGGCCCTGGCGCGCCAGGGCGAGCGGCTGGCCCGGGTTGCCGTCGATCGCGGCACCCGGGCGTCGGTCGCCGCGGTCAGCGCCCGCGACGCGGTGCTGACCCTGCCCCGGACGGAGCGGGAGCCGGTCCGCCACGAGCTCCGCCTGCTCCCGCGCCTGCGCGCGCCCGTGCGGAAGGGCCAGGAAGTGGGGCGGCTGGAGGTCTTCCTGGGGCGCCGCCGCGTCGAGACCGTCCCGCTCGTGGCCGGCGAGGGCGTGCCCGCCCTGGGGGCCTGGCAGAGCTTCGTCGCCAGCTGGCAGCGCCTCTGGCCGTGAGCCCGCCCGCCGCCGTGCCCGTGGGGGCGGAGGGCGGAAGCGGGCGAACCCCGTCGAAGAACGGCCCTCTCCGCCGGCGGCCCGCGCGGTCGCCGCGCCAGGAGAGGGCCGCTCCCGTGACGAATGGGTGGCGGACGAGAGGGGGCGTTCGTCACTCGCATGGAGATCCGCGAAAGCTTCGACGGCCGCCGGGTGATCCTCCACCTGGAGGGCGAGATGGACCTGCACACGGCGCCGCTCTTCCGGGAGCGCCTGGAGGAGGCGGTGGAGCGCTACGGAGTCTGCGACGTGGTGGCCGACCTCTCGGCCGTCACCTTCATCGACTCCAGCGGCCTGGGCGCCCTGCTCGGCCGGCACCGGGCGCTCAGGGAGCGCGGCGGCGCGCTCCACCTCCTGGCCCCGGGCGAGCGGCTCCGCTCCATCCTCGACCTGGCGGGTCTGACGCGGGCGCTGGACGTCTGGGAGGAGCTCCCCCGCCCGGCGGAGCGCCGCGAGGTGCGCGCCGATGGCCGGTGAGACCAACCGCTTCGTCCTGGACATGCCCGCCCTCCCGGAGAACGTGGGCCTGGCCCGCCTGGTGGTGGCCGGCCTCGCCGCCCAGCTCCCCTTCACGGTGAGCGACGTGGAGGAGCTGAAGGTGGCGGTCTCCGAGGCGGTGACCAACGTGGTCCTGCACGCCTACGCGGGCACCGACGTGGCCCCGGAGGAACGGCTGCTCCAGGTGCGCGGGCTTCTCTTCCCCGATCGGATCGAGGTGGAGGTGGCCGACTGGGGGCGTGGCATCGAGGACCTGGACCGCGCCCGCGAGCCCGCCTTCACCACGGCGCCCGAGCGGATGGGGCTGGGTTTCGCCTTCATGGAATCCTTCGCCGACGGGGTGGAGGTGGAGTCCCGGCCCGGCGAAGGGACCCGGGTCCGGCTGGTCAAGCGCCTCCAGGCGGAGGGCGCGGGCGCCGCAGGCGTGGCGGGCTCGGGCACGGGCTCGGCCGGCGCCGGGTGAACCGACGTGGCCCCCGCCGAGACGGCGCGTCCCTCCGGGGACGCGCCCGGACGCTCAGGCCCCGGCGGTGAGGGGGACGCGGCCGAGCTCTTCCGTCGCTGGCGCCGGGGGGACCGCGCCGCCCGCGACCGCCTGGTGGAGCTGAACCTGCCCCTGGTCCGCCACCTGGTGGAACGGCTTCCTGCAGGTCGTGGGGAGCGGGAGGACCTCCTCCAGGCGGGCGTGGTCGGCCTGCTCAAGGCGATCGACGGCTATGACCCCGGGCGCGGCACCCGCTTCTCCACCTACGCGGTGCCGACCATCCTGGGCGAGCTGCGCGCCTACCTGCGCACCGCCTCCTCGCCGATCCACGTCTCCCGCGACCTGCGCGAGCTGGCGGAACGGGCCCGCCGCCTGGAGGCGGAGCTGACCCAGGCCCGGGGGCGGAGCCCGAACGTGACCGAGCTGGCCGAGCGACTGGGCGTCGAGCGCGACCGGCTCCTGGAGGCGCTGGCCGCCCGGGAGGGCGTCCGCTCCCTGGACGCTCCCCTGGAGGAAGGGGAACCCGAAGGAAGCACGCTCGCCTCCCTGGTGGGCGGCGACCCGCCCGAGTCCGAGTGGCTCCAGTCGGTCCAGCTCCGCCAGGCGATGGAGCGCCTCGAACCGCGCGAACGCATCCTCCTCCAGCTTCGCTTCTTCCAGGACATGACCCAGCAGCAGGTGGCCGAGCGTCTCGGCCTCAGCCAGGTGCACGTCTCGCGCCTGGAGCGGCGCGCCCTGGAGCGTCTGCGGCGCCTGCTGGCCTCTTGACCCGGGTCGGGCCAGGCCGGGCGGCCGTGCAAGAGCGCGCGGGGCGCCGGCCATACTAGCGCCTGGGTGAAACGGGTGCGGGTGCGGAGGGTGAACCGGGCCGGCCCCCGGGGCCGGGGCCTGCTTCTCGCGACCCTGCTGGCGACGGCGGTGCTCGCCGCGCTGGCTTGGCACGCCCTGCTCCCCGCGCGCACCCGGCCCGACCACGCGGGCGCCGTCCTGGTCCGGACGGAGCCCGCGCTCTCAGGGGAGGTGAGGGCCATGGCCGTCGTCAAGATCATCGAGCTGGTCGGCGAGTCTCCCAACAGCTGGCAGGAAGCGGTGCAGAACGCGGTCACCGAAGCCGCCAAGACCGTCGACCACATCACCGGCGTCGAGGTGCTCAACGCCACCGCCAACGTCCAGAACAACCGGCTGACCGAGTTCAAGGCCAACGTCAAGGTGGCCTTCCTGGTCGACCCCAACCGGCGCGGAGGCGCCTGAGCCATGGAGGCGACCAAGATCGACCGCCTGCGCTTCGAGGAGGCGCACCGGCGCCACACCCCGCCGCGGCCGGTCCTGGCCAACGTCGGCCGCGCCTTTGTGGTGGGGGGGCTGATCTGCCTGCTGGGCGAGGGCGTCCGCCAGGGGATGATCGCCTGGCTGAGGCTCTCGCCCGAGACGGCGGCCACGCCGGCCACGGCGGTGATGATCGCCCTGGGGGCGGTGCTCACCGGTCTCGGTCTCTGGGATCGGGTGGCCCGCTTCGGCGGGATGGGGGCGAGCCTGCCGGTCACCGGCTTCGCCAACGCCATGGTGGCGCCGGCCATGGAGTTCAAGCGGGACGGGTGGGTCTTCGGCGTGGGCGGCCGTCTCTTCCAGCTGGCGGGCCCGGTCCTCCTCTACGGGCTCCTCACGTCGGTCCTCGCCGGGGTCTACTACTACGTCCTCTACGCGCCGCGCTGAGCCGCGGCCGCCGGACGTCGGGAGGGAGAGCGTCGTGCAGGCGGCGGAGCGGAGGGTGGGAACCTTCACCATGGCCTTTCGCACGCCGGTGGCCGTCGAGGCCACCGCCTCGGTGGCGGGTCCCGTCGAGGGGAAGGGACCGCTCGCTGGGTACTTCGACCGCGTGGTGGAGGACAAGCTGTTCGGGCACCCCACCTGGGAGAGCGCCGAGGCGGCCTTCCTCCGCCAGGCGGTGGACCTCATGCTCCAGAAGCGGGGCCTGAAGGGCCAGGACCTGGACTACCTGGTGGCGGGCGACCTGATCAACCAGCTGGGCGCCTCCTCCTTCGCGGCGAGGGCCGTGGACCGGCCCTTCCTGGGGCTCTTCGGGGCCTGCGCCACCTGGGCGGAGGCGCTGACCGTGGGGGCGCTCCTGGTGGACGGAGGGTACGCGCGCCGGGTGGGCGTGGCGGTCTCCAGCCACCACGAGGCAGCCGAACGCCAGTTCCGCTACCCGGTGGAGTTCGGCTACCAGCGCCCGGCCACCGCCACCTGGACGGCGACGGGGGCGGCGGCGGCGCTCCTGGTGGCGGAGGGGGAGGGGCCGCGCATCACGCTGGCCACCGTCGGCCGGGTGATCGACATGGGGGTGAAGGACCCCTTCGACCTGGGCGGCGCGATGGCCGCGGCCGCGGCCGACACGGTCGTCCACCACCTGCGCGACTCGGGACGGAGCCCGGACGACTACGACCTGATCGCCACCGGCGACCTGGGGAGCTACGGGCTGCCCCTCACCGCCGACCTCGTCCGCGACCAGGGCTACAACCTGGGCGAGAGGGCGGTCGACTGCGGCGTCCTCCTCTACGACCGGGCCCAGGGTGTGGGGGCGGGCGCCTCGGGCACCGCCTGCTCGGGGATGGTGACCAGCGGCTACCTCTATCGCGAGATGCTGGCGGGCAACCTGCGCAGCGTCCTGCTGGTCTCCACCGGGGCGCTCTTCAGCCCGACCAGCTACCACCAGGGCGAGAGCATCCCCTGCGTGGCGCACGCGGTCTCCATCGAGTGGGGAGTGGGTGGGCAGTGACCTTCCTCTGGGCTTTCCTGGTGGGCGGCGCCCTGTCGGCCCTGGCGCAGCTGGTGGTGGACGTGGGCCGGATGACGCCGGCGCAGACGCTGGTGGGCTTCGTGGTGCTGGGCGGCGTGGCCAGCGTCCTCGGCCTGTACGCGCCGCTGGTGCGTCTGGCGGGGGCGGGCGCGACGGTGCCGCTGACCGGCTTCGGCCATGTCCTGGTGCAGGGCACCATCGCCGACATCGCGCGCCACGGGTGGATGGGCATCTTCAGCGGCGGGCTGGAGGCCGCGGCGGTGGGCGTCACCGTCGCCATCGCCTTCAGCTATCTGGTGGCGCTCCTGGCCCAGCCCAAGGCGTGAGACGGCCGGAGGCCGCGCGCGAGGGGTCGCGGAGGGCGGATTCCGGGGCGACGCCATGCCGCAGGCGATGACGGCAGGGTGCGTCACTGCCCCATGCGGCGATCGGGGGAGGTGACCGAGACGGGTCAAGGGGCCCCGAGGGGCCATTCCGGGAGCACCGAGACGGCGGGCCGGGGGAAGGACTGGGCCCTGGAGAAGGTGCCGGCCTCCCTGGCCACGGTCCGCCGCACCCTCGACCGGGAGCTGGGGAGCAGCTTCGACATCATCAAGGAAGAGCTGGAGGTGGCGGGGCGGCAGGCGCTGATCGTGGGCATCGACGGCCTGGTCGACCAGCCGACGCTCCAGCAGGCGGTGCGCAAGCTCCTCCAGGCCAAGCCTCCCGAGGGCGGGAAGCTGGATGCGGACCGGTTGATCCGGGAGGACATCCCCTTCATGGAGGCGCAGGCCGAGTCGAGCTGGGCGCAGGTGATGATGGAGATCCTCTCGGGCGGCGCCGTCCTCTTCGTCGACGGCCTGGAGCAGGCGATCCTGATCGATGTCCGCGGGTACCCGGCGCGCCAGCCCTCCGAGCCGGACCTGGAGAAGGTCCTGCGCGGGCCCAAGGACGGTTTCGTCGAGACCATCATCAAGAACACGGCGCTGGTCCGGCGACGGCTCAGGGACAAGAACCTGCGCATCGAGACCTTCTTCCTGGGGCGCCGTTCGCAGACGCAGGTGGCCATGCTCTACATCAAGGACATCACCCAGCCCGACCTGGTCGACCAGGTGCGCCGGCGCTTGAACGGCGTCCGCATCGACGCGCTGCCCATGGCCGAGCGGAGCGTGGAGGAGTTCCTGGAGGCCCGGGAGCAGGCCTGGTTCCCCTTTCCCCTCGTCCGCCACACCGAGCGCCCCGACGTGGTCGCCGCCCAGCTCCTGGAGGGGCAGATCGCCATCCTGGTGGACACCTCCCCGGTGGCCATGCTCCTCCCGGCCACGCTGCCGCAGCTGATGCAGCACCCGGAGGAGTTCCACGAGACCTCGGTGCCGGGCATGGCCGTCCGTTTCGCCCGCTACCTGGGACTCCTCGTGGCCTGGAGCCTGGTCCCCGTCTGGATCCTGCTGGCCACCCACGTCCACGACCTGCCCGGCTGGCTGCACTGGATCGGCCCGAAGAAGCCGGGGTCGCTGCCGCTGGCGGCGCAGTTCCTGATCGCCGAGACGGGCCTGGAGTTCATCCGCCTGGCGCTCATCCACACGCCCAACGCCCTCTCCACCTCGCTGGGCGTCATCGGCGCCGTCCTGGTCGGCCAGTTGGCCGTCTCCGTGGGGCTCTTCACCGCGGAGGTGATCCTCTACGCCACGGTGGCGGCGGTGGGCACCTTCACCATCCCCAGTCCCGAGCTGGGCAACTCCGTCCGGCTGATGCGCATCTTCCTGATCCTCCTGGTCTGGATCGGCGACTGGTACGGCCTGGCGGTCGGCGCGCTGGCGGAGTTCGCATGGGTCCTCAGGGGCCGCAGCTTCGGCGTCCCCTACCTCTGGCCCTACCTGCCGCCGGACTGGGCCTCCCTCCGGAACGTGGCGCTCCGCCTGCCGGCCCCGCGGACCCGCCAGCGCCCCGCCCGTCTCCAGCCGGTCGATCCGGACCGCCAGCCGGCGATGCAGCCGGCGGGGCGCCGTCTGCCCCAGATCCGGCTCCGGCGGCGGCTTCCCGGGCAGCGAAATTGACCGTCCCCGGCACCCGTGTTAGCATGGCGCCGTCTACCCACGGTCGTGCGAGACGGGAGTGACCCGAACCTCATGGCGCGTCTGCCCTTTCCGGCCGACTGGGGCGACCTGGACGTCGGCGCCGACGGCCACCTCCTGATCGAGGGCCGGGACGCCGTCGATCTCGCCCGCCGGTACGGGACCCCGCTCTATGTCTTCCAGGAGAGCACCTTCCGCCGCCGCTGCCGCGCCTTCCGGGCCGCCTGGGCGCCCTTTCGCGGCGAGGTGGCGTACGCGGCCAAAGCCTTTCTCTCGGTCGGCCTGGTCCACATCCTGCAGCAGGAAGGGCTGGCGCTGGACGTGGTCTCCTCCGGCGAGCTGCGCACCGCCCTGGCGGGCGGCTTCGACGCTGCGCGCATCTACTTCCACGGCAACAACAAGTCCGACCGCGAGCTGGCCCTGGCGCTGGAGACCGGCGTCGGCCACGTGGTGGTGGACAACGCCTGGGAGCTGGACCGGCTGGCCGCCCTGGCGCGCCAGAAGGGGCGCCGCGCCACCATCCTCCTCCGGGTCGCCCCCGGCATCGAGGCGCACACGCACAGCTACGTCCGCACCGGCCAGCAGGACTCCAAGTTCGGCTTCGACCTGGCCAGCGGGCAGGCGTTGGAGGCGGCGCTCCAGGCGGCCTCCGACCCCTGGCTCGAGCTGGAGGGCTTCCACGCCCACATCGGCTCGCAGATCCTGGAGATCCAACCCTACCTGGAAGAGACGGACCTGCTCCTGGACCTCGCCCTGGAACTCCAGCGGCGGAGCGGCTTCCGGATCCGGCGGCTGGACGTGGGCGGCGGCTTCGGCGTCGCCTACCTGCCCGGGCAGGGCGCGCCGCCCGTGCCCGAGACCCTGGCCCGGATCGGCGCCCACGCGGTGGAGGGTGCGGCCCGGCGGGGGCTCGGCCGGATCGCGCTCACCTGCGAGCCCGGGCGAAGCCTGGCGGCGCCCAGCATGGTCGCCCTCTACCGGGTGGGGAGCATCAAGCGCGTCCCCGGCCTGCCCGCCTACGTCGCGGTGGACGGCGGCATGGGCGACAACCCGCGGCCGGCCCTCTACGGCGCCGGCTACGCGGTGGTGGCGGCGGGCGCCGCCGACCGGGAGGGCGGCGAGCGGGTCCGGGTGGTGGGGAAGTACTGCGAGAGCGGCGACTTCCTGGTCCAGGAGGCGCGCCTGCCCGGGCTCGAGCCGGGAGACGTCCTCGCCTTGCCCGCCTCGGGCGCCTACCAGGTGAGCATGGCCTCCAACTACAACCGCTTCCCCCGCCCCGGCGTGCTGGCGCTGGGGCCGGACGGTCACGCGGACTGGCTGCTCCGCCCGGAGACCGAGGAAGAGCTCTGGGCGCGGGACGCCGTGCCCGGCTGGATCGAGGGACGGGTGACCGACGACGGTGACCGGGCCGCTACTGCGTCTTGACCAGTTCGAGGGGCCGCTCGACCTGCTCCTCCGCCTTCTGGAGAGCCGCCAGCTGGAGATCACGGAGGTCTCGCTGGCGGCGGTGACCGACCAGTTCCTGGCCTACCTCGAGGCGGAGCCGCAGCCCGATCCCGACCAGGCGGCGGACTTCGCCGTCATCGCCTCGCGGCTCCTGGAGCTGAAGGCACGGGCGCTCCTGCCCGACGCCCCCGCCGCCGAGCCGGAGGCGCCCGAGGAAGCGGAGCCCGAGGTGGAGGAGCCGCCCGCCGACCTGGTGGAACAGGTCGCCCGCTACCGGAGCTTTCGCGACGCCGCCGAGCGGTTGCGCGCCTGGGCCGAGGAGCGCCGGGACCTGGTCGCCCGGGCGGCACCGGAGCGGCTGGCTCCGCCCGATCCCGGCCAGCTGCTCGACGGCCTCACCCTCGACCGCCTCCTGGAAGCCTTCCGGACCGTCTGGCAGGAGGCGAGCCGGACGCGCGCCGCCGCGGCGCCGGTCCATCTCGAGCCGCTCCGCCTCACCGTGCGCGAGGAGGCGAGGCGGCTGCTGGAGCTGGCACGCCGGCTCGCCTCCTTCCCGTTCTCGGCCTGCTTCCGGAGCCGCGAGCGCCGCCAGGTGGTGGTCACCTTCCTGGCGCTGCTGGAGCTGGTCCAGCGCCGCCAGCTGGAGGCGGTCCAGGAGGCGCCGGGGGAGGAGATCCTGATCCGCTACCGCCCGGCCGGGGAAGCGGATCAGGCGTCGGAGGCATGAACCCGCTGGCGCAGGCGCTGGAGGCGGCGCTCTTCGCGGCGGCGCGCTCGGTCAGCCTGGAGGAGCTGGCGCGGGCGACCGGGGTCGGCGCCGCCGCCGTGGAGGCGGCGCTGCAGGAGCTGGAGGAGGCGCTGGCGGGGCACGGCATCCAGCTGGAGCGCGTGGCCGGCGGCTGGCGCCTGGTCACGCGCCCGGCCCTGGCCGGCCCGGTCCGGGCGGTGCTCGACGCCGACCCGCCCAGCCTCTCGCGCTCGGCCCTGGAGACGCTGGCCATCGTCGCCTTCCGCCAGCCGGTCACCCGCGCCCAGGTGGAGGAGCTGCGCGGCGTCCACTCCGAGCACGCCCTCCGCACCCTCCTCGACGCCGGACTGATCGAGGAGGTGGGGCGGAAGGAGGCACCCGGGCGCCCCATCCTCTACGGCACCACGCGGCGCTTCCTGGAGCACTTCGGGCTGGAGCGCCCGGAGGACCTGCGGGCCGCGCTGGAGGGGGACGGCGCGGCCGGGCGCCGGCAGCTGGAGCTGCCCGCCGCCCGCGCCGGCACCCGGGGCGACGGTGGACCGCTCCCGGCCGCGAATGGCGAGGCGGCCGGGTAGGCCAAGCTGTGCCCGGGCGGGCGAGGAGGGCGCCGGCCCGCCCGGGTGAGCGACGTGCGCAGCATCTGGAAGGGGACCCTCGCCTTCGGCCTGGTCAACATCCCCGTCCGCCTCTACGCGGCGGTGGAGGAGCGGTCGATCCGCTTCCGCCAGCTCCACCGGCCCTGTTCGACCCCCGTCCGTTACAGGAAGACCTGCCCCACCTGCGGCGTCGAGGTGCCGCCCGAGGAGCTGGCCCGCGCCTACGAGGTGGCGCCCGGCCGGTTCGTCGAGGTGACCGACGAGGACCTGGAGGGACTGCCGCTGCCGACGCGCCACACCGTCGAGCTCCTGGACTTCGTGGAGGCGGGCGCGGTCGACCCCGTCGCCTTCCTCCGCGGCTACTACCTGGAGCCCGACGGCGGCGCCAAGGCGTACGCGCTCCTGCGCGAGGCGCTCCGCCGGAGCGGGCGGGCGGGCGTGGCGCGCCTCGGCCTCCGGGAGAAGGAGCGCCTGGCGCTCCTGCGGGTGGCGGCGGACGGGCGGACGCTGGCTCTCCAGACGCTCCTCTACCCCGACGAGGTCCGCTCGCCCGCCGAGCTGGCCATCCCCGGCGAGGTGGAGGTGGATCCCCGGGAGCGGGAGATGGCGCTCCGCCTGGTGGAGATGCTCTCCGCCCCCTTCGACCCGGGCCGCTACCACGACCGGAGCCGCGAGGCGCTGGAGGCGCTGATCGCCCGGAAGGCGCAGGGCGAGCCGCTCCGGGCGCCCGCGCCGGAGCGGCCCACGGGCGTGGAGGAGCTGACCCGGGCGCTGGAGGAGAGCCTGCGCGCGGCCGAGAGCCGGCGGGACGGTCGGGCGGCCGAGCCGGCCGGCGTGCGCTGATGGAGGCCACGGCCGGCGGCGTGGAGCGGGACGGGTGGTGGGCGCCGCCGGGCTTCCTTCCCATGGAGCCGGTCCTGGTCCCGGAGCTCGCCCCCCGGCCGGGCTGGGTGGCCGAGGCGAAGTGGGACGGCATCCGCCTTCTGGCCTGGTGCAGCCGGGGGCGCTGCCACTTCCGGAGCCGGCATCTGCGGCCGCTCGCCGGCGGCTGGCCCGAGCTGGCCGCGCTGGGGGAGCTCTCGGACCGGGGGGAGCTCCTCCTGGACGGCGAGCTGGTGGCGCTCCGCCAGGGGCGCCCCTCCTTCCCCGCCGTCCTCAGGCGGCTGGGTCGCCGGGGGCTGCCGGCGCCCGACCAGGCCGGCGAGCTGGTCTACGCCGTCTTCGACCTGATCTACGCCGGCGGCCGGGACCTGCGCCCCCTCCCCTGGGAGCTCCGCCGCGGCGAGCTGGAGCGGCGCCTGGCGGGCCGGGTCTGGTTTCCCGAGGCGGGGGAGGAGCTCTCCCCGGGGTTCGCCCCCGAGGCGAGGCGGTGGCCGGCCGGCCTCCACGTGCTCCTGGCGCCGGCGCACCGGCGGGTGGAGGCGCTATGGCGCGCGGTGGAGAGGGCGGGGTGGGAGGGCGTGGTGCTGAAGCGGCCCGACGCCCCCTACCGCGGCGGCAAGGCGCGCGGCGCCTGGGAGAAGGTGAAGCGGCGGCGGGTGACCGAGGCGGTGGTGGGCGGCTACCGCGCCGCGGCGGGGGAGCTCCGCTCCCTCCTCCTGGGCGCCCTGGACGAGGAGGGCGCCCTCCGTTTCGTCGGCTCGGTCGGCTCGGGCATCGACCGGCGCGTCTCCGAACGCCTCCTCCCCTGGCTCGAGTCCCGCCGGCGGCCCGAGCCGCCCTTCCGCGACCCGCCGCGCTGCCCGGACTGCCGCTGGACCGAGCCGGAGCTGGTGGTCCGCGTCCGCTTCGCCGAGTGGACGCCGGAGCTCCACCTCCGGGCACCCGTCCTGGCAGGCTTCAGCACGCGGCCGCCGGAGAGCTGCCGGCTGGCCTAGCGGCGGCCCGGGAGGAGAGGACGATGCGCCCCACCGAGACCGGGGACGGGAGAAGGAGCGGGCAGGGGAGACGGAAGGGGGTATGGCGCGCTCCGCCCCCTCCGCCGGGCCGCTCCTGCTCGACGCCGGAGGAAGGGAGCTCCGCGTCACCCATCCCGACCGCCTCCTCTGGCGCCAGCCGCCCGTCAGCAAGCGCGCCTACCTGGCCTACCTGGCCCGGGTGGGGCCGCTCATGCTCCCCTGGCTTCGCGGCCGCCCGCTGGTGGTCACCCGCTACCCCGACGGCGTCGAGGCGCCCGGCTTCTACCAGAAGGACCGGCCGGAGGGGACGCCGCCCTGGGTGCGGACCGTGACGCTGACCGGGCGGCGGTCCATCCGCTACGTGGTCTGCGACGACCTGCCCACGCTCCTCTGGCTGGGCAGCCAGGCGGCCATCGAGTTCCACCCCTGGAACGCCCCCGTCGATCACCCCCATCGCCCCGACTGGGCGGTGATCGACCTGGATCCGCAGCCGCCGCTGGCACTCCGGGAGGCGCTGGAGCTGGCGCTCGACCTGCGCCCGCTCCTCGGGGCGCTCGGGCTGCCCGCCTTTCCCAAGCTCTCCGGCGGGCGCGGCCTCCACCTCTTCGTCCCCCTCGAGCCGCGCCACGACGAGCGCGAGGTGCAGCGCTTCGTCCGCTCCCTGGGCGAGCTGGCGCTCCGCCGCTGGCCGGGACGGGTCACCCTGGAGCGCGCGGTGGCGCGGCGCGGTCCGCGCATCTACGTCGACTTCCTCCAGAACGGCCCGGGAAGGACCATGGCGGCGGTCTTCTCGCCCCGGCCCCGCCCCGGCGCCCCGGTCTCCTTCCCCCTCACCTGGGAGGAAGTCGCCCGCCTCGCGGCGCAGACCTCCCCGGATACCACGCGCTACACGCTGCCTACCGTCCCCTCCCTGGTGGAGGCCGGCGGGGGCCGCGCCTGGACCGGCTTCTGGCAGGCCCGGGTGCCGCTCCCCCTGGCGCCGGGGGATGGCCCAGCGTGATCCAGCCAAGCGGGAAAGGGGCCCTTTCGTGTCCGACGATCTGCACCTCTCGCCGCAGGAGAAGGAAGCGATCCTCCGCAGCATCGACCACACCTTCCTCCGGCCGGAAGGCGGACCGGCCGAGATCGACCGGCTCTGCGACGAGGCGCTGGCGCACCGCTTCGGCGCCGTCTGCGTCCAGCCGCTCTGGGTGGCCCGCGCCGCGCGGCGCCTGCGCGGCACGGGCGTCCGCGTCGCCTCGGTGGTCGGCTTTCCCCACGGCGCCCAGACCGCCGAGGTGAAGGCGGCCGAGGCCCGCCGCGCCGTGGCCGACGGGGCGGACGAGCTGGACATGGTGATCGCCTTCGGCGCGCTGCGCGCCGGCCTGGACGACCTGGTGGAGGAGGAGATCCGCGCCGTGGTGGCGGCGGGCGTCCCCGTCAAGTGCATCCTGGAGACGGGCGCGCTGAGCGACGAGGAAGTGGACCGCGGCTGCGACCTGGCCGCCCGCGCCGGCGCCCGCTTTGTCAAGACCTCCACCGGCTTCGGCCCGGGCGGCGCCACGCCCGAGGCCGTCCGGCGCATGCGCGCCCGGGTGGGCGGCCGGCTGGGTGTCAAGGCGGCCGGCGGCATCCGCACGCTGGCCGACCTGCTCCTCCTGCGCGAGGCCGGCGCCGACCGCTTCGGCACCAGCCACGGCGTGGCCATCGCCCGGGAGCTGGAGGAGGCCGCCCGCTGACCGCCCCAGCCGGCCGGCCGAGTCGACCCGCCAGGCCGGCCGCCCCGGCCCCCGCCCCGGTCTAGGAAGCCCCGCCGGCGACATAGACGTCGGGACGGGGGGCGGCGACCGTGCTCAACCTCGTCTGGCTTCTGCTGATCGTCTCCGGCGTGGCGGTGGCGGCGCTCCGGGGCCAGGTGGACGTGGTCACCGACGCGGCCATGACCTCCGCCTCCGGCGCGGTCGAGACCGCCATCGCCCTGGCGGGGGTGATGGTCCTCTGGCTCGGCCTCTCCCGCATCGCCGAGCGTTCGGGGCTGATCGAGGCGCTGGCCCGGGCGATGCGCCCGCTGCTCCGCCCGCTCTTCCCCGGCGTGCCCCCCGACCACCCGGCCATGGGCGCCATGATGATGAACATCGGCGCCAACCTGCTCGGCCTCGGTTCGGCCGCCACCCCCTTCGGCCTGCGCGCCATGAAGGAGCTGGACACGCTCAACCCCGAGAAGGGCACCGCCACCGACGCCATGATCACCTTCCTGGTGCTCAACACCGGCGGCCTCTCGCTGGTCCCGGCGATGATGATCGGGCTCCGCGCCCAGGCCGGCTCCAAGAATCCGGCGGAGATCGTCGGCGCCACCCTGATCGTCTCCCTGGCCGCCACCCTGGCCGGGCTGGCCGCCGACGCCCTGCTCCGCTCGGCCGACCGGCGGCGGGTGCTCCCCCGGCCATGAACGCCCTCGACCTGCTGGCGCGCTGGACGGTGCCGCTGCTCCTGGCCGCCATCCCGCTCCACGGCTACCTGCGCGGCGTCGACATCTACAACGCCTTCATCGACGGCGCGCGGGAGGGCCTCAGCCTGGCCATCCGCGTCCTGCCCTACATCGTCTCGATCTTCGTCGCCATCGGCATCTTCCGCGCCTCCGGCGCGCTCGAGCTGACCACCCACTACCTCCAGCCCGTTCTCCGCCCGCTGGGCATCCCGCCCGAGATCCTGCCGCTGATGATCATCCGGCCGCTCTCCGGCAACGGCGCCCTCGCCCTGACCACGGAGCTCCTCCACCGCTGGGGCCCGGACTCCTTCGTCGGCCGCCTCGCCTCGGTCATCACCGGCAGCACGGACACGACCTTCTACATCCTCAGCCTCTACTTCGGCTCGGTGGGCGTCACCCGCAGCCGCCACGCGCTGGCCGCGGGGCTGATCGCCGACGGGGTCGGCTTCCTGGCGGCGGCGCTGACCGTCAAGTGGCTTTTCGGCGGGGCCTGAGCCGGCCGCCTCGCCCCCGCTCCGCGTCCGGGGCCCGCGCGCGGACGGGCTGTTTCCGCCGCGCGGAATACCGCCGGCACCTTCAAGGCGGGGCCGGACCGTCAAGCCTCTGCGTTGCGCGGATCGCTTTCCGCCGACCCGAATCGGAGCCTCGAAGCCCGCCATCGCAGCATCATCCGCGATGGCATCGGCTCCGATCGACGCTTTCCGTGCACCTCTGCAAGCTACCCGGCGAGGCATGGGATCCGCCTCACCGCATCGTGAAAACCGGGGCGCATCCTGACACCGCCGGCCCCCGCCGCCGCGGCCCACCACGGCATGCTAGAATGCCCCTGATCTTCCAGAGCGCGTGTTGAAAGCGAGGTGGAGACGTGGCCTGGACCGAGAGGCTGAGGGAGCTGGGCCTCGAGCTTCCCCCGGTCCCCAAGCCCGTGGCCGCCTACGTCCCGGCCGTCCGGTCGGGGGCGTGGGTCTGGACCAGCGGGCAGCTGCCCATGGTGGAGGGCGAGCTCCGCTACCGCGGCAAGCTAGGCGCTGAGCTCTCCGTCGAGGAAGGTTACGAGGCCGCCCGCGTGGCGGCGCTCAACGCCCTGGCCGCGGCCGCGCAGGCGGCGGGCGGCGCCGAGGCCGTCCGCCGCGTCGTCCGCGTCACCGGGTACGTCAACAGCGCCCCGGGCTTCCACGACCAGCCCCGGGTGGTCAACGGCGCCTCCGAGCTGCTGGGCCGGCTCTTCGGGGAGGCGGGGGCGCACGCGCGGACGGCCGTGGGGGTGAGCGACCTGCCCCTGGACGCGGCGGTGGAGATCGAGCTGCTGGTGGAGGTCACCGGGTAGACCTTGGCCTACGAGCGCTTGCAGAAGGTGCTCTCGCGCGCCTCCGTCACCTCCCGGCGGAAGGCCGAACGGCTGATCGCCGGCGGGAGGGTGACGGTCAACGGCCTCGTCGCCGCCATCGGCCAGAAGGTCGATCCCGCACGGGACGAGATCCGCGTGGACGGGCAGCCTCTCAGGCCGGTCCGGCTCTACTACTACGCCTTCCACAAGCCCGAGGGCGTCCTGACCACCCTGTACGACCCGCAGGGGCGGCCGTGCGTCGGTGACCTCCTGCGCGGTCTGCCCGCCCGGCTCTACCCGGTGGGCCGCCTCGACCTCGACTCGAGCGGGCTCCTGATCCTGACCAACGACGGCGCGTTGGCCCACCGCATGATGCACCCGCGCTTCGGCGTCCGGAAGCGCTACCACGCCGAGGTCGCCGGCCGACCCGGCCCGGAGGCGCTCGCCCGCCTCCGCCGGGGCGTCCGTCTCTCCGACGGCCCGGCCCGCGCCCTCGCCGTCCGCCTCCTGCGCGAGGAAGCGGACCGCTCGCTGATCGAGATCGAGGTGGGGGAGGGACGGAAGCGCGAGGTCCGGCGGATGCTCGCCGCCGTCGGTCACCCGGTCCTCCGGCTGGTCCGCGTCGCGGAGGGCCCGGTCCGGCTTGGCGATCTGCCGCCCGGCCGGTGGCGACCCCTGACAGCGCGCGAGCTGAACGAGCTCGGCGTCCCGGAGCGCCGAGAGGAGGAGATCCATGAACGAGGCTAACCCAGCCAGGCTGCGCACTCTGGGGGATGTCGAACGCCTGGCGCCGGGCGAGGCGAGGCTCTACTCGGCCGAGCACGCCGAGATCGTGGCCGGCGCCACCTCCGACGTCTATTTCGTCAAGACCCAGATGATCCTGGAATCGCTCGGCCGCGCCGACACCCCCGTGGCCGCCGAGATCTTCGCCAACCGCGCCGGCGTCCTGGCCGGCGTGGAGGAGGCGCTCCAGCTCCTGCGCCAGGTGCCCGGCCTCCGCGTCGAGGCGGCGCCCGAGGGCGAGGAGGTGGCCGCCAGGGAGGTGGTGATGCGCATCCGCGGTCCTTACAGCGCCTTCGGCATCTACGAGACCGCGCTTCTCGGCATCCTCGCCTCCTCCAGCGGCTGGGCGACGGCCGCCCGCCGCATCAAGGAAGCGGCCGGCTCGAAGCCCGTCATCTGCTTCGGTGCCCGCCACGTCCACCCCGCCGTGGCGCCCGTCATGGAGCGGGCCGCTCTGGTCGGCGGCGCCGACGGCGTCAGCTGCATCCTGGCCGCCCGCCTGGCGGGCCGGCAGCCGATGGGCACCATCCCGCACGCCGCCGTCCTGATCGCCGGCGACACGCTCCGCGTCGCCGAGGCCTACGACCTGCTGATGCCGGCCGGCGAAGCGCGCACCATCCTGGTCGACACCTTCCACGACGAGACCGAGGAAGCGCTCCGCGTCGCCCGCGCCCTGGGCGAGCGGCTGCACGCGGTGCGGCTGGACACCCCCGCGGAGCGGGGCAGCGTGACGCCCGACCTGGTCCGCGAGCTCCGCGCCCGCCTCGACCAGGAGGGCTTCCGGCACGTGGGCATCTTCGTCTCCGGCGGCCTGACCGAGGAGCGCGTCCGCGCCCTGGCCGAGGCCGGCGCCGACGGCTTCGGGGTCGGCGCCTTCATCGCCGGCGCACCCCCCCTGGACATGACCATGGACATCAAGGAGGTGGACGGCAAACCGGTGGCGAAGCGCGGTCGCATCCCGGGCGTCACACCCAACCCGCGGCTGGTGCGCCGCATCTGACGTGACGACCCGCCCCGAGCGGGCCCGACCCGGTCGCGCTGCTCGGCCAGGCTAGGGCGGAGCGAGGTGATTCGCCCATCCGGGCTACGGTCCGGAGGATGTTGTCATCCGGTCTCCAGATGACGACGCGCTTCAACGGGTTTAGACTGAGCACAGTATCAGAATTCTGCTCGTCTTGCGAGCGAGAAAGTGAAGGGATTCACATGCACGCCGTGGTCTGCATCAAGCAGGTTCCCGACACGACCGAGGTCCGCATCGACCCCAAGACGGGGACGCTCGACCGGCGAGGTGTGCCCAACATCGTCAACCCCGAGGACCTCCACGCCCTCGAAGCGGCGCTGGAGTTCCGCGACCGCTTCGGCGGCCGCGTCACGGTGCTGACCATGGGGCCGAACTTCGCCGCCTCGGCGCTGCGCGAGTGCCTGGCGCTGGGCGCCGACGAGGGCGTGCTCCTCACCGACCGCCGCTTCGCCGCCGCCGACACCTTCGCCACCACCTACGCGCTCTGGTCGGCCATCCAGAAGATCGAGAAGGAGCGCGGCCCCGTCGACGTGGTCCTGACGGGGCGCTACGCCCTGGACGGCGACACCGGCCAGGTGGGGCCCGGCCTGGCCCGCCGCCTCCGGGTCCCGCTCCTCAGCTACGTCACCGCCATCGAGGAGGTCGACTTCGAGGCGAAGCGGATCGTGGTCCAGCGGCACATCGAGGGCGCCGTCGTCACCCTGGAGTCGCGCCTGCCGGCGGTCCTCACCTGCTCGGCCGACCTGAACCAGGTCCGCTACGCCTCGCTGCCCGCGCTCCTGGCCGCCCAGCAGGCGCAGGTGACCGCCTGGTCGGTGGACGACGTCGGCGCCGACCCGGAGCAGTGCGGCCTCAAGGGGTCGCCGACCATCGTCTCCAAGAGCTTCGTGCCCGAGCCGCGCACCGACACGTGCCGGCTCTTCGAGGGCGAGCCGGCGGAGGCGGCCGCCTCCCTGGTCGACTTCCTGATCGCAGAGCACCGCATCCCGGGCTTCGAGCCGGTCGGCGCGAAGGAGGCGTGAGGCGATGCCCAAGAACGTCAACATCGACGAGTGGCGGGGCATCTGGGTTTACGCCGAGCAGCGGCGCGGCCAGGTGAGTCCCGTCACCTGGGAGCTGATCGGGGCGGCGCGCCGCCTGGCCGACGCCATCGACACCTACGTCGCGGCCGTCCTGATCGGCGACGGGGTGGGGCGGTATGCGGACGAGGCGGTCGCCTGCGGCGCCGACAGGGTCTTCGTCGCCGAGCACCCGGAGCTGGCCGAGTTCCGCACCGAGGTCTACGGGCGCCTGGTGGTCCAGCTGGTCCTGGAGAGGAAGCCGGAGATCTTCCTCCTCCCCGCCACCACGCAGGGGAGGGACCTGGCCAGCACCGTCGCCACCGACCTGGCCTGCGGGTTGACCGCCGACACCACGCAGCTGGAGATGGACGTCCAGAAGCGGATGCTCCTGGCCACCCGCCCCACCTTCGGCGGGCAGCAGCTGGCGACCATCACCAGCGCGAACTGGCGGCCGCAGATGGCAACCGTTCGGCCGAAGGTGATGCCGCGCCCGGAGCCCGACCCCAGCCGGCACGGTGAGGTGATCCGCCTGGAGGTGGGCGACGTGGCGGCCGACGCGCCCACCCGGGTGCTGAAGGTGGTGGAGGAGAGCAACGAGAGCCGGATCCTGGACGAGGCCGACGTGATCGTCGCCGCCGGCCGCGGGATCGGCTCCAAGGCCAACCTCTACCTGGTGGAGGAGCTGGCCGAGGCGCTGGGCGGCGAGGTGGCGGGCTCGCGCCCCATCTGCGACGCGGGCTGGCTTCCCAAGGCTCGCCAGGTCGGGCAGACCGGCATCACCGTGCGGCCCAAGCTCTACGTCGCGGTGGGCATCTCGGGGGCGGTCCAGCACGTCGTCGGCATGATGCAGTCCGGCACCATCGTGGCGATCAACTCCGATCCCCACGCCCCCATCTTCCAGGTGGCGCACGTGGGCATCGTGGGCGACCTCTTCAAGGTGGTCCCTGCGCTCACGCAGGCGGTGCGGCAGCGCGGACGCCGGGCGGTACTCGAGACCGTAGGAGGGTAATCGATGGCGATTCGTTTCGACGCCGTGATCGTGGGTGGCGGACCCGCCGGCCTCTCGGCCGCCCTGGTGCTGGCGCAGGCCGGGGTGAAGGTGGCGGTGATCGAGCGCGGCGACTACGCCGGCGCCAAGAACATGTTCGGCGGCGTCATCTACCACGAGCCGACCGACTGGGTGGTCCCCGGCTTCGCCTCCGAGGCCCCGCTCGAGCGGCGCATCGGTCACCACGAGTACTGGTTCCTGGACGAGCGATCCGCGCTCAAGATCGCCTACGAGGACGCCGCCTGGCGGGAGAAGCCGAACGCCTGGTCGGTGATGCGGGCCAAGTTCGACGCCTGGTTCGCGGGCAAGGTGGAGAAGGCGGGGGCGCAGGTGATCACGCAGACCACGGTGGTCGACCTGCTGCGCGACGGGCGGACCATCCGCGGCGTCGTCACCTCCCGGCCGGAGGGCGAGGTGGAGGCGCCGCTGGTGCTGATCGCCCAGGGTGTCAACGCGCTCCTGGTGGAGAAGGCCGGCCTGGGCCGCGACTGGCGCGCGGACGAGGTGGTCCTGGGCGTCAAGGAAGTGATCCAGCTCCCCAAGGGCGCCATCGAGGAGCGCTTCGGCCTGACCGAGGGGGAGGGGACCGCGGTCGAGATGCTGGGCGGGGAGGCGACGGCCGGCCTGATGGGCTCCGCCTTCCTGTACACCAACAGCGACACGGTCTCCATCGGCACCGCCGTCCTGCTCTCCCACCTGCGGGAGCAGGGCGAGAACCCCAACCGCCTTCTGGAGCGGATCAAGGCGCACCCCTCGGTCGCTCCGCTCCTCAAGGGCGGAGAGATGCGCGAATACAGCGCGCACCTGATCCCGGAGGGCGGCTACCGCGCCATGCCCAGGCTCTACGGAAACGGCGTCCTGGTGGCGGGCGACTCGGCCGCCATGGTCAACGCGGTCACCATGGAGGGGACCGACCTGGCCATGGTCTCGGGGAAGCTGGCCGGGGAGACGATGCTGGAGGCGCTCGAGAAGGGCGACTTCACGGAGAGGACGCTCTCCCGTTACCGGGACCGCCTGGAGGACTCCTTCGTCTTCCGCGACCTGAAGCAGTTCAGCCGGGTCGGCACCTTCTTCGCGGACAACCGGCAGTACTTCGACTTCTATCCCCGCCTGGCCAACGGCGTGGCGCGGCAGCTCTTCACCGTCGACCTGCGGCCCAAGGCGGAGCACGTGCGCGGGCTTCTCGACCAGATCCGCGGCCGGCGGTCGCTCTGGCGGATCGGCATGGACCTGGTGCGTGGATGGAGGGCTCTGGCATGACCAAGGAAGAGCTGGTGGCGACCCGCTCGGACATCGAGGCCAAGCTCTACCGGACCCGGTTCCGGGCGGACAACGACTCGCACCTGATCATCAAGGACCAGGAGGTCTGCCGCAGCTGCGAGGAGAAGCCGTGCATGGTCTTCTGCCCGGCGGCGGTATACGACTGGGATGACGAACGGAAGATGACCCTGGTCGCCTTCGAGGGCTGCCTGGAGTGCGGCGCCTGCCGGATCGGCTGCCCCTACGGCAACATCGAGTGGCTCTACCCCCGCGGCGGCTTCGGCGTCCAGTTCCGGATGGGCTGAGCGCTTGGCCGACGCCCGGGGAAAGAGGGCGGACAGGAGCAGGGAGGGTCGGTTGTGCCCCTGGTGACGAGCGGTGAGCTTCTGCAGGCGGCGGATGCGGGCGGCTACGCGGTAGGCGCGTTCAACTGCAACAACCTCGAGATCCTCCAGGCGATCCTGGCGGCCGCCGAGGCCGAGAGGGCGCCGGTGATCGTGCAGACCAGCCAGGGCGCGCTCCAGTACGCGGGGCTCTCCCTCCTGGCCGCCATGATCCGGACGGCGGCGGAGGAAGCCTCGGTGCCGGTGGCGCTCCACCTCGACCACGGCACCGACTTCGCGGTGGAGATCTCCTGCCTGCGGGCGGGATACACCAGCCTCATGTACGACGGCTCCAAGCACCCCTACGCCGAGAACGTGGCCGGCACGCGGCGGATCGTGGAGATCGCCCACGCGGTCGGCGTCTCGGTGGAGGGCGAGCTGGGCACCATCTCGGGGACCGAGGACCTGGTCTCCGTCTCGGAGCAGGAGGCGTTCTACACCGATCCCGCGCAGGCCGCCGCCTTCGTGGAAGAGACCGGCGTCGACGCCCTGGCGGTGGCGGTGGGCACGGCCCACGGCGTCTACCGCCAGGCGCCCCATCTGGATTTCCAGCGCCTGGCCGCCATCGACCGGCAGGTGAAGGTGCCGCTGGTGCTCCACGGCTCGTCCGGGGTCCCCGACGACCAGATCCGGGAGGCGGTCCGCCTGGGGGTCCGGAAGATCAACATCGACACCGAGCTCCGGCAGTCCTTCAGCTCCACGCTCCGGAGCTGGCTGCCGGAACACGCCGGCGAGATCGATCCGCGGAAGATCCTCGGCCCCGCCAGGGCGGCCATGCAGGCCAAGGTCCAGGAGAAGATCCGCCTCTTCGGTTCGGCGGGCCGCGCCTGAGCGGCGCCACCGGCTCGGCCGGAACCGCGGCCGGGGGGCTACGGGCGGGGGGGCGGCGCATACCGTGCTAGGGGCGATGCGATGCGGCAGACGCGTGGCAGCCCCGGCCGGGGCGCCGTCCTCCGCGTGGTCCTGGTGGCGCTGGCGCTGGCGGCGGCGATCCAGAGCATCCGCTACGACGCCGAGGGGAACCTCTGGGCGCTCTTCAACCAGGGTCTGGACGCGGGCGTCTGGCCCGCGGTGACGGGACCCGCCCAGCCGGCGCTGGCCCCGCTTCCTCCGGAACGGGGAAGGGCGGGGCGGATCGCCTGGGCCGAGCTCCTCCTGCTGGATGCGCCGAAGGCGCAGGAGCTCTCCGTGCGGGTGGGAGGGCGGTCCCTGGGCACCTTCGAGCGACCCACCCTGCTGGCGGAGGTTCGCGCCGGCGAGTCCATCGAGCTCCGGCTCTCGCCGCGCGCCGCGAGGGCGCTCCGGCTGGTGGTGGTGCGGACGTCGCCGGACCTTCTGCGTCCGGCGGCGGGGACCGTGATCCGCCTGGAGCCCGGCGAGCGGAGGCTTCTGAAGGCGGTTGTCGAGGACCCGGCCCGGTGATAGACTGCGTGAGGACCGCGGCCGGGGGTGCGCCTCCACCGGCCCGCGGGGCGGAGCGGCGCAGTGATGGCAGGTGGAGCTGGCGCGTGTCGACCTGGGAGAGAGGAAAAGCGGAGGATGAGGCGAAGCACCCCTCGAGCCGTGAGGGGTCTTTTTCATTTCCTGCCCCTGCGGCGCCCGCGGGTCTCGAGCGGAGCGGCGGCCGACGGCCCGGGGCCTCGTCCGCGGCTCCTCGCCGCCCGCGCCGGGTGATCGCCATCGACGGTCCGGCCGGCGCGGGGAAGAGCACCGTCGCCCGAGCCGTCGCCGCGGCGCTGGGCTACACGTACATTGACACCGGTGCCATGTACCGCGCCGTGGCCGTCGCCGCCCTGGAGAACGGGGTCTCGGCCGATGACGCGGCCGCCGTCTCCGGGCTGGCCCGTCAGATCGACGTCCGCCTCCGGGGCGGCGGGCGACCCCGCCTTCTTCTGGCCGGCCGCGACGTGACCGACCGGCTGCGGACGCCGGAGGTGGAGGTGATCGTCTCCACCGTGGCCGCCCATCCCGCCGTGCGCGAGCGGCTGGTGGCGCTCCAGCGGAAGCTGGCCGCCCGGGGAGGCGTGGTCCTGGACGGCCGCGACACGGGAACCCACGTGGTGCCCGACGCCGACTGCAAGGTCTTCCTGACCGCTTCGGTCGAGGAGCGGGCGCGACGACGCCTGCGCCAACTGGAGCGGGAAGGCTACCGCTTGAACGTGGAGGAGGTGGAGGAGGAGATCCGGAGGCGGGATGCCATGGACAGCGGCCGGGAGGTGGCGCCGTTACGCCCGGCGCCGGACGCGCTGGTGGTTGACACGACGGGAATGACGGTGAGCGGCGTGGTTCAGCTGATTTTGGACCGCTGTCGTCAACTGGGCGCGCGACGGCGCGTTCGTTCAGCCGCGGCGAGGTCCAACCCTGACGACGCGGCCCCCGGGGATTTGGACGATCAAGGGTAGTCCGCCCGCGAGAGGCCGGCCGGCGCGCCGGCTGCGGGCGGCGATCCGAGGAGGTTTCTGGCGAGGATGGCTTGGGACGAAGAAGAGTTCGAGCATCAGGAAGTCGACGACGGAGCGCGCGAGGTGAGCGCGGCCGTCGACACCCCGGCGCCGGAGACGGCGAAGGAGGAGAGGCAGGCGACGGGCGAGGCCTCCGCGGAGGCGTCCACCCCCTCCCAGGAAGAGGTGGAACGGGCGGAGCTGGAGTATGCGGGCAAGCCGCTCCGGCCGGGCGAGGTGCGGGAGGCCGTCATCGAACGGGTGAGCGACGATGGGCTCTGGGTCGATGTTCAGGCCAAGTCCTCCGGCTTCATTCCTCTCCATGAGATCTGGCTGCCCGGCGGCGCCTCCCTCCAGGAGACCTTCCACGAGGGCGACAGGATCCTGGCCTACGTGCTCAACGTGGACGAGAGCAACCCGGTCCTCTCGCAGAAGCGGGCCCGGGCCCGGCAGGCCTGGAAGAAGCTCCAGGAAGAGTACGAGAGCGGCACGGTGATCGAGGCCAAGGTGACCGAGCAGGTGAAGGGCGGGCTGGTGCTGGACGTGGGCGTGCGGGCGTTCATGCCCGCCTCCCACGTGGAGCGCGGCTACGTCAACGACCTCTCCCCCTATGTCGGCCAGACGCTCCGCGCCAAGGTGATCGAGCTCGACCGGAACAAGAACCGGGTGATCCTCTCCCGCAAGGTGGTGCTGGAGGAGGAGTACCAGCGCGCGCGGGAGGAGACCTGGTCGAGGCTGGAGGAGGGCCAGGTCGTCCGCGGCGTGGTCAAGGGGCTGACCGACTTCGGCGCCTTCATCGACCTGGGCGGTGTGGACGGCCTGCTCCACATCTCGGAGATGGGATGGGGCCGCGTCAAGCACGCCTCCGACGTCCTCTCCGTGGGCGACGAGGTGGACGTCAAGGTGCTCCGCCTCGACCGGGAGCGCGAGCGGATCTCGCTGGGCCTGAAGGAGCTGCTGCCGGATCCGTGGGCGAACGTGGAGCTGAAGTACCCCATCGGCAGCGTCGTCGACGGGACGGTGGTGCGCATCGCTTCCTTCGGCGCCTTCGTGGAGCTGGAGCCCGGGGTGGAGGGGTTGGTCCACATCTCCCAGCTGGCCGACCATCACGTCAACGACCCGCGCGAGGTCGTCGCGGAAGGCGAGCAGGTGAAGGTGAAGGTGCTCCGGGTGCAGCCCGACGAGCGCCGGATCAGCCTGAGCATCCGCGAGGCGATGGAGCCGGAGGAGTGGGAGCGCCCGGAGCGACCGGCCCCCAGCCGGCGCGAGCGGCCGGAGCGGGGCGAGCGCGGCCGGCACCGCGGCGAGGCGCACGGCGACTTCAGCAGCGGCAACCAGGGGGTCACCATCGGCGACATGTTCGGCGACCTGCTGACGCGGACCAAGCACGACCTGGAGAACGAGGAGCGGAGGAACGGCGGGCAGGGCCGGGGCGAGCCCGCCTAGGCGGAGCGCGCAGGCGCAGGTTCCGGCCCGCCGGCCAGGCGGCAGGGCAGGGCGGACCCGGACGAGCGGAGGGGGGCCGGCAGCGCCGGTCCCCCTCCGCATACCCGCGCGGGCCGGGGTGGGAGGCTACCCCCGTGACGTCCGTGGGCAGTCTCGGTCCGTATCTGCCGCCGATCCTGATCGGCTGGATCTTCGGCGTGGCCGCGCGGCTCCTGGTGATGCAGGTGGACTACCGCGCCTACCCGAGCTACCCGGCCGGGTACACGGTCCACCTCGGCCTTGGCGTGATCGCCGCGCTGGTCGGCGCCGTCGCCATCCCGGCGCTGGCCGACAAGCAGTTCACCGCCGTCACCTTCCTGCTGCTGGTGGCGACCGAGTTCCGCCAGGTGCGGGACATGGAGCGGAAGACGCTCCAGGGTGTGGACGCGACGGAGCTGATCCCGCGCGGCGAGGCGTACATCGAGGGGATCGCGCGCACCTTCGAGGCGCGTTACTTCCTGGTGATCGGCGTCTCGGCGCTGGTCTCCACGGTGACGCTGGTCGCCGGGAAGGGATGGGGCGTGGTGGCGGGGGCGCTCGCGCTGGGCGGTACGCTCCTCCTCCGCCAGGGGCGCAGGCTGGGCGACTACTGCGACGTACGGGAGAGCCGGATCACCTGGGACGAGCTGGGCGGCCTCCACGTGGCGGGGATCTACATGCTGAGCGTCGGCCTGGAACAGGTGCGGGGGGAGATCGACCGCTGGGCGGTGGCGGTGGAGGTGGTCCCCCGCGGTCCCGCGGGCCAGCTGATCCTGAGCGACCCCGGCCAGCGGCAGGCGATCCTGCACGACGTCACGCACCTCTTCGGGTACCGCTTCGAGGTGGCCGAGCCGGAGTACGTCCCCATGGCGAGGAAGAACCTGGAGAGCGGCGTCCTGGGCATCTACCTGACCCCCATGCGGCGCGACGTGCCCGGCATCCTCCGCGCCATCCGGAACGTCCCGGTCCTGGAGCGGACACGGGGTGGCCGCAGGCGACAGCTTCCCGGAGGTGAGCGGCGATGACCGCCCCCGCCGGCGAGGATGGCGGGATCCGCGTCCAGGAGGCGATCCTCGCCATCGTGGCGCTCCGCCGCGACGCGGTGGAGGGCGGGGCGGCGCCGGTCTTCTACGCCCGGAACGCCGAGGAGCAGCAGAAGATCGCCTTCCTTTTGACGCGGATCCTCAACGCCTTCGCCCACGACCTGGGCAACGGCACGCTCATCATCGTCAAGCACTGAGGGGACGCCCCGGCGGCCGGTATAATCAGGGAACGGCGAGGTGAAGCGATGCCCATCGTGGCTCTGGTCGGCCGCCCCAACGTGGGCAAGTCGACGCTCTTCAACCGGATCCTCCGGCGGCGGCAGGCCATCGTCGAGGGCCGGCCCGGCGTGACCCGCGACCGCGTGGCCGGCGAGGCGGAGTGGCGCGGCCGGCGGTTCACGCTGGTGGACACCGGCGGCCTGGAGGCGGCGGCCGAACCGGAGGGCATGATGGCGGCGGTCCACCGGATGGCGCTGGCGGCGGTGGAGGAGGCGGATCTCCTCATCTTCCTGGTCGACGGGCGGGAAGGGGTGACCCCGGCGGACGAGGAGGCGGCCGCCCTCCTCAGGAGGAGCGGCAAGCCGCTCCTCCTGGGCGTCAACAAGCTGGACCCCGGCCAGCCGGACGAGGCGGCCTTCGACTTCTTCCGCCTGGGGCTGGGCGAGCCGCTGGCGCTCTCCGCCGAGCACGGCCGCGGGGTGGGCCACCTGCTGGACCGGGCGCTGGAGGAGCTGGAGCGGGCCGGACGACCGGCGGTGCCGCTGGAAGAGGCGGAAGAGGCCGCCGGAGGGCGGGAGGCGGACGGAGAGGCCGGGACCGGGAAGGCAGCCCCGGAGCGGCCCGTTCGCGTCGCCGTGGTCGGCCGCCCCAACGTGGGCAAATCCTCGCTGATCAACCGCATCCTGGGAAGCCCCCGCCTGCTGGTGACGCCCGAGGCCGGCACCACCCGCGACGCCGTCGACGTCCCCTGGCAGGCGGGCGACCGCTTCTTCGTCTTCGTCGACACGGCCGGCCTGCGCCGCCGCACCCGGGTGCACGAAGCGGTGGAGTTCTACAGCACGGTGCGGACGCTGCGCGCCCTGGAGCGGGCCGACGTGGCCTGCCTGGTGCTGGACGCCACCCAGGGCGTCACCGATCAGGACGTGAAGATCGCCGACCTGATCGAGGAGCGGGGGCGCGCCTGCGTGATCGCGGTCAACAAGTGGGACCGGATCGAGAAGGAGACCGGTACCAGCGAGCGCTTCGTGGAGGCCGTCCGGGAGAGGCTCCACTTCCTCGCCTTCGCGCCCGTGGTCACCGTCTCGGCGCGGACCGGCCAGCGCCTGGCGCGGCTCCCGCAGCTCTTCGCCCGGGCCGCCGACCACCACCGCGCCCACCTGGCGACCTCCCTCCTCAACCGGGTCGTCGGCGACGCGGTGGCGCTCCACCACCCGCCGGCGCACCGGGGCAGGCCGGTCCGCATCTACTACGTGACCCAGACGGGCAGCGAGCCGCCGGTCCTGACCGGCTTCACCAACGCCCCCGAGGGCGTCGACAAAGCGTACGAGCGCTACCTGGAAGGGCGGTTGCGCGAGGTGGTCGATCTCGAGGGGACGCCCGTCCGCTGGCGATGGCGGGCGCGCCCCCGCAGCGAGCGCGGCGCCCCTGCCTCCAGGCGGCTCGTCCGGCGGCGCCCCGGCGGGCCCGCCGTCTCCCGCTGACCCCGCCCGCCTCGCCCCCGGTTCCCCTGCACCCCCGCGCTTTTTCCCGCGCCCCGCCCGGCATGGTCCCGGCATGATCCCGGCTTGGGCGCATATAGGTGGAGCATCGGAGAGGGCGTGGGCCGCGTCCCCCGGACGCGGAGGCGCCGGTTCCGGCGGATCGCCACCCGGCGTGCCTGGTCCCAGGAAAGAGGGGGAGGTCGCGTGGAGGAGTTCGACATCTTCCAGGATATCGCCCAACGGACCGGGGGAGATCTGTACGTCGGCGTGGTCGGCCCCGTGCGGACCGGGAAGTCCACCCTGATCAAGCGCTTCCTGGAACTGCTGGTGCTGCCCAACATCCCCGACGAATACGAGCGGCAGCGGACCACCGACGAGATGCCGCAGAGCGGGGCCGGCCGGACCATCATGACCGCCGAACCCAAGTTCATCCCCGGCGAGGCGGTGGAGATCGCCGTCGGCGAGCTGCTGCGCGCCCGGGTCCGCTTCATCGACTGCGTCGGCTACCCCGTGGAGGGGGCGATCGGCTACGAGGAAGAGGACGGGCCGCGCCTGGTCTCCACGCCCTGGTTCGGCGAGCCGATCCCCTTCGAGCAGGCGGCCGAAGAGGGGACGCGGCGCGTCATCGCCGAGCACTCCACCATCGGCCTGGTGGTCACCACCGACGGGAGCATCACCGACATCCCGCGCTCCGGCTACGAGGAAGCGGAGCGCCGCACCATCGGCGAGCTGAAGGACCTCGGGAAGCCCTTCCTGGTCATCCTCAACTCCGCGCACCCGGACGATCCCGACACCGAGGAGCTGGCCAACCGGATGGAGCAGGAGTACGGCGCCACGGTCCTCCCCGTGGACGCGCTCCACCTCGACCGCGAGGCGCTGGACTGGATCCTGGAGGAGCTCCTCTACGAGTTCCCCGTGCACGACCTGGAGATCCAGCTCCCCGCCTGGGTGCAGGAGCTGGAGGGCAGCCACTGGCTCCGCCTCCGCTTCGACCAGGCGGTCCAGGAGGCCCGCTCCAAGGTCCTCCGGCTGCGCGACGTGGACCAGGCGGTGGCCGAGCTGAGCACCATGGAAGAGGTGAGCGAGGCGCGCATCGCCCGCATGGAGCCCGGTACGGGGAACGTCACCGTGGCCCTGGAGGCGCCCGAGTCGCTCTTCTACCGCGTGCTGGAGGAGATCGCCGGCGTCAGCATCAGCGACAAGCCGGCGCTGATGCGCCTGATGCGCGAGCTGGTCGACGCCCGCCGCCAGTTCTCCAAGCTCTCCGCCGGCTGGCGGGAGGCGCAGGAGGTGGGCTACGGCATCGTCACCCCCGCCTCGGAGGACATGGAGTTCGAGGAGCCCGAACTGGTCAAGCGCGGCAGCCAGTTCGGCGTCCGGCTCCGGGCCAAGGCGCCCGCCTACCACGTGGTCCGCGCCGACGTCTTCGCCGAGTACACGCCCATCCTGGGGACCGAGCAGCAGTCCGAGGAGCTGGTCAGCTACCTGAACGAGAAGTTCGCCGACGACCCGTCCAAGATCTGGGAGTCGGAGATCTTCGGCAAGTCGCTCCACGAGCTCCTGGAGGAAGGCGTCCAGGCCAAGCTCGACCGGATCCCCGAGAACGCCCAGCGGAAGCTGCGCGAGACGCTGGAGAGGATCACCAACGAGGGAAGCGGCGGGCTGATCTGCATCATCTTCTGACCTTCGCCCCCTTGGCGACCGGCTCAGCGCCTGCCCCCGGTCTCCGCCCCCGGCCGGGGGAGACCCGTGCCGCCCCTGCCCGGGGCCGGCCCGCGCAGGAGCGAGAGGACGGCGCCCACGATGCTGATCAGGAAGGAGACCCGGAAGACGCCGTCCACCCCGCGGACGAAGTCGGCCACCGCGATCCCCGCCGGGCCGCTGGCGCCCGCGAAGAGGCCGGCCAGCGCCCGGGGGCTCATGGTGCCGGACATCACGTCGAGGCTGATGGCGATGGACATCATCATGCCCAGGTTGTTGGCCATGGTCCGGGTTCCCCCCGCGATCCCGCGCCGTTCCGGCGCCACGGCGCCCATGATGGCGTTGGTGTTGGGCGAGTTGAAGAGCCCGGAGCCCGCCCCGGCCACCGCCATCCACGCCGCCAGGGTGGCGATGGGCGTGCGGACGCCCGTCCGCGCCAGGCCCATGAGGCCCACGCCGGTGATGACCAGCCCCAGCGAGGCCAGCTCGCGCGAGCCGTACCGGTCGGAGAGCCAGCCGCTGATGGGCGAGAGGACCAGCATGGCGATGGCGAAGGGCGCCAGCAGCACGCCGGCCGTCACCGGGTCGTAGCCGCGCACTCCCTGGAAGTAGAAGACCAGCAGGAAGGTGATCGACCCGCGGGCGATGCCGTTCAGCCACGTGCTGGCGTAGGCCGCCGAGAGCAGCCGGCTGCGAAAGAGGCTCAGGTCCAGCATGGGCTGCGCTGTCCGGCTCTCCCAGAGGACGAAGAGCGCCAGCAGCGCCACCGCCGCGGCCATCATCCCCAGGTTGGCCGGCTCCAGCCAGTGCCCGCCCGGCGCCAGGGTCAGGACCACCAGCATCAGCAAAAGGCCCAGGGTGAAGGCCAGGGTCCCCCGGAGGTCGAAGCGCTGGTGCTCGGGCAGCCTGACCACCTCGCGCAGCTGCACCCAGGCCCAGACCGTTCCCACGATGCCGAGGGGAACGTTGAACCAGATCACCCACTGCCAGCCGAAGCGCGTCAGGGCGCCGCCCAGGATCGGCCCGACGATGGAGCCCACCGCGATCACCATGGAGTTGATCCCCAGGGCCCGGCCCAGCTCCCGCTTGGGGAAGGCGTCGGCCACGATGGCGGTGCTGTTGGCCAGCATCAGCGAGCCGCCGACGGCCTGGAAGACCCGCAGCAGGATCAGCTCCAGCGGCGTACGCGAGAAGCCGGCGAGCAAGGCGCCCACCGTGAAGAGAGCGAAGCCCCCTACATACAGGCGCTTCCTGCCCACCATGTCGGCCACCCGGCCGACCGAGGGAACCAGGATGGTGATGACCAGCTGGTAGGCCATCAGGATCCAGACCACCTCGGCGAAGCTGGCGTGGAGGAGGCGCATGATGTCCGGCAGGGCGACGATCAGGGTGGTGCCGTTGAGGACGGAGAGGAAGGCGCCCAGCGTGGTGGAGGAGAGCGCCCACCATTTGTAGCTGCTTCCTGCCACATCTGCCGTCTGGCCTGGCTTCGAGGAAGGCCGGTCCGGCGACCGGCTCAGGGGATCCGACGCGGTGCGTGCCATGCGCTTGGGCTTCCTCCCGTGGGTTCACCGCCTGAGTTGAGGGGTGGTGAATCGTGGTCCGCTGCCGCCATGGCGATCGCGGCCAAACTGCCAATGGTTACCACAGCGAACGATTTGACGGTCTATTATTCTAGATCGGCCATCGATGAGGGACAACGAAAAAGGCCCCGCACCTCCTGCGGGACCTTCTCTCTCAGGCTGGTCGGGCCGGCCGGATTTGAACCGGCGACCTCTTGAACCCCATTCAAGCGCGCTACCAAGCTGCGCCACGGCCCGACTGGATTCTCGCGGGAACGCGGGCGGTCTCGAGCCGCCGCCCGGTCGCACCTCTGGATTCTAAGCCTCCCGGCCGCCCGAGGCAAGGCGCCGCAGGCGGCCGGCTCGGGCGACCCGGCCGAAGCCTGCGACGCGCAGCGCCTTTCGTGCGCCGCCGGGGCCCATGATACAGTGGGCACGGCGGAGGTGAGTGCTTTGCGCAGCGTCTGGTTCCGCAGGGGATGGCCGCTGCTCGTGACGCTGGTCGTGGTGGCCGCGGTGGCCACGGTGCAGCCCGTGCAGACCGCAGCCCAGTCCTTCCTGGACCTCTTCCACGCCAAGCGCCTGCAGCCCATCACCCTGGACCCGCAGGCGTTCCGCTCGCTGCCCGAGCCGGGTAGCCCCGATGCTTTCGGAAGCTTCCACGTCACCGGAGGGCAGGCCGAGCGGGCGGCCTCGCCCGGGCAGGCACAGGCGCTCCTGGGTGAGACGCCCCTGGATCGCCTGACGGCCGCCGGCTGGAGAACGTCCGGCGACTGGCAGGTGACCGGGGCGATCCGCGCCAGCCTGACGCTGGATCGGGCCAAGCTGGAGAGCTACCTCCGGCAGGCCGGCTGGGGCGAGGCGCGCCTGCCGGCCGCGCTGGACGGCGCCACCTTCCGGGCCGACGTGCCGCCGGTGGTGATCTCCGTCTGGCAGGGGCCCGGAGACCGCAGCCTGACGCTCTTCCAGGGCGCGCAGCCGCGGATCGAGGCGCCCGCGGGGTTGGACCCGGCCTTCCTGCAGCAGCTGGTCCTCCGGATGCCCGGCCTGCCCGAAAACCTCCGGCGGCAGCTCCAGTCGCTGGGCGACTGGCGGAACACCCTGCCGGTTCCGGTGCCCGAGGGGACCTTGAGCCAGCCCGTCCGCGTGCCGGGTGCGAGCGATGCGCTCTACCTGTCGGAGCCCGACACGGGACAGGCGGTGCTGCTCTGGCTCGAACCCGACGGCTCGGTGCTCGCCCTCCGGGGACAGGGCATCGGTCGCGACGAGCTTTTGACCCTGGCGGCGACCGTACGGCCGCAGTGAGGCCGGTGGAGCCCGCTTCCCCGCCGGCCGTGGAGGCGAGGGGGCTGACGCGCCGCTTCGGGTCGCAGGTGGCGGTGGACCGTCTGGACCTGAGGGTTCCCCGCGGGGTGGTCTTCGGTTTCCTGGGGCCGAACGGGGCGGGGAAGAGCACCGTGGTGCGGATGCTGCTGGGGCTTCTGGCGCCCGACGAGGGCGAGGCCCGCCTCTTCGGCCGGCCCGTCGACCGGCCGGAGGCGCGGGAAGGCGTCGGCTTCCTGCCGGAGAAGTTCGGCTACCCGGGCTGGATGAGCGGGCGGGAGCTGCTGGAGCATCACGGGCGGCTCCTGGGGCTGCCGCCGGCGCGCGTCCGCTCGGAGGCGGCCCAGGCGCTCCACCGGGTCGGCCTGGAGGAGGCGGCCCACCGCCGGATCCGCACCTTCTCCAAGGGGATGCAGCAGCGGCTGGGGATCGCCGCCTCGCTGCTGGGCGAACCCCGGCTCCTGGTCTGGGACGAGCCGACCTCGGCGCTCGACCCGCTCGGGCGTCTCCTGGTGCGGGACCTCATCCTCGAAGAGCGCCGGCGGGGTGCCACGGTCTTTCTCAACTCGCACCTGCTGGGCGAGGTGGAGCGGGTCTCGGATCACGTGGCCGTCATCCACCGCGGGCGCATCCTCCGCCAGGGCGCGCTGGAGGAGCTCCTCCAGCGCCGTCTCCGCGTCGTGCTGGAGGCGGAGCCGCTGGAGCCGCCGCTCCTCGAGGAGCTGGGGCGCATCGGCAGCCTCCTGGCCCAGGAAGGCCACCGTCTGGAGCTGGCCGTGCCCGACCGCGAGGCGCTGCCCGCACTGGCCGGAGCCGTGGCGGAGGCGGGCGCCCGCCTCTACCGCCTCGAGCCGCGCGGCGAGACGCTGGAGGAGTTCTTCGTCCAGGCGCTGGAGGAAGCGTCGCGGTGACCCGGCGCCCTCATCCCACCCTGGAGATGGCCCGGTACGGGGTGCGCGAGGCGACCCGCAACCGGATCGCCGGCATCGGTGTCGCCGTCGGGCTCCTCCTGCTGGGCCTCTACGGCTGGGGTCTCCACGCCGCGCTGGCACGGCTGGCCGCGGCGCCGCTCCCCCTGGGCGCCACCTCCCCGAGCGGTCCCGCCGGAACGCTGGCGCGCGAGCTCCTGGTGCAGGAATCCGCGCCGCTGGCGCTCTGGCTCGCCTCGCTGGTGGGCGTGGCCCTGGCCGCCGTGCTGGGCGCGGGCGCCACCGCAGGCGAGCTCGAGGCCCAGGTGGCCCTGGCCACGCTGGCGCGGCCCGTCTCGCGGGCCCAGTGGTTCTTCGGCAAGGCGCTGGGGACGGGTCTGGTCCTGAGCGTACTGCTGGGCGGGCTCCTCCTGGGCGTGATGGGGCTGACGCGCTGGATCGCCGGCGTGGCTCCCATGGCTTGGGCCGGGGCCACGGGGCTGGTCCTCCTGGAGGGCTGGGTGGTGCTGTCCGTGGCGCTCATGCTGGGCACGCGGCTGGCGCCCCTGGCCACGGTGGTGACCACCGTCCTCCTGTACGGGCTCTCGCTGGTGGGCGTCTTCCTGGGCTTCGTCGCCGCGCTTGCGGGCAGTGGAGGCCGGACGCTGGAAAACCTCTCGACCGTCTTGATGCTCGTCTTTCCGGCCAGCGGCCTCTACGCCCGGGCCGCCAACCTGATGACGGGCGCCAGCCCCCTGGCAGGGATGGCGGCCGGCCCCCTGGCGGGCGGGGCGACGGCGCCCAGCTCCGCTCTGACGCTCTGGGCCCTGGGCTACGTGGCCATGGCGCTGGCGGCCGGGTGGGCGCTCTTCCGGGGGCGGGAGATCGGCTGAGTCCCGGCCGAGCCGGCGCCCAGGCGCTACCCCGGTCCGGCACCGCCGCGACGGAGCCGGACGAGGCGCCACGAGCCCGCGGCCAGCGAGAGGACCAGGAGGACCAGGGCACCCGTGGAGAGCCAGCGGCCGATCTCCGGTGCGGCGATCAGGAGCGCGATCGTTCCGTACGCCCAGGCCAGCGCCCAGGCGAGGTCGTCCAGAAGCAGGAGGGCGAGGAGGGCCGGGCGGCCCGTCCCCGTGGCGGCGAGGATCCAGAAGAGCTGTGTGTAGCCGAGCCCGATCCAGCGCAGGAGAAGGAGAGACAGCCGTGGCTGCCTCCGGGCCAGGATGGGCTCCAGGCGGCTCACCAGTAGGGCCAGGCCGGGAATCCCCCTCGCCACCGCTTCCAGGAACGGCGGACCCAGGCGTGCGAAGAGCACGTAGCTCGCCGCGTGGCCGAGAGCCGTGGCCACCCCGGCCAGGCCCCCCGCCCACCACCACGGGACATGGCTCTCGGACGCCAGACCCGCGAGCAGCCCGAAGAGGGCGAGAGAGGAGAGCGGGATCCCCGCTGCCATGAGGGCGAAGCCGACCGCCAGGCCCGCCCACGCCGCCAGGCCGGGGGAGAGGCCGGCGCCCCCGTCAGGCAGCCCCACGCTGGCCGGCCTCGCGGCGGCGCGGAGCGGTGTCGAGAAGCCCGGTGTAGAGCGCGAGGAGCTGGGCCAGGACCCGTCCGGCTTCATGTTCCTCGGCGACGGCCCTCGCCCCGGACCCCAGGCGGCGCCGCAGCTCCGGATCCCGGGCCAGGCGGAGTACGGCCCGGGCCAACGCCGGGACGTCACCGGCCTCGACGGTGAGCCCGCTCTCACCGTCGCGCACCCACTCGGGCAGGGCGCCTGCGCGGGCGGCCACCACCGGCAGGCCGGCGGCCATCGCCTCCAGGGCCGCCAGCCCCTGGGTCTCGGCCGGAGAAGGGAGCAGGAGAAGGTCGGCCCTTGCGTATTCGGCCGCCATCGCCTCCCAGGGCCGGCGCCCCAGCAGGCTGACTCGCCCGGCCGCGAGATGGGGAGCGAGCCTCTGCCGCAGCGCATCGGCCAGCGGCCCGTCGCCGGCGAAGCGGGCGAGGAGGCGCGGCTCCTCGCGCAGGGCCAGGTCGAGCGCCTCCGCCGCGCTCCGGACCCCTTTCTCGGGACTGAGCCGCCCGGCGAAAAGGACGGTGACGGAACCCTCGGCGGCACCGCTCCCCCCGCCTTCCCCGGCTTTCGCAGCGCCCGCCGGCCGCTCGACCGCGAACCGATCCAGGTCGATCCCGTTCGAGATGACCGCGACGGGCCGCCTCACACCCAGCCGCCGCAGCTCGCCGGCGGCATAGCGGCTCGGCGCGATCACGACGTCACAGCGGTTGAAGAAGGCGCGCGCGAGCGGGGGCGCGACGGCCGCAAGCCCCTTCCCCGCGGGCAGCGCGATCGCAGCCGCCCGGATGTTGGCATGGTAGGTGGCCACCACCGGGATGCCCAGTGACCTGGCCGCGATCAGGCCGAGCCAGCTCACCGGAAGCAGCGTCTGTACATGGACGATATCCGGGCCCCAGGCGGCCAGTTCGCGCCGGACCTCCCCGTAGTCCCAGGCGAGGTAGGAGTCCGGCGGCATGCCGGGCACGGCGCGGAGCGGGATGGCGCGAACCCGGTGGACGTCGCCCGGGTGGAGCGGTCCGCCTGTCTGCGGAAGGGTGAAGACGCGGACGGCGTGCCCGGCCTGGGTGAGACGGTCGTGGAGCAGGATCGTGGCGCGGGTGAGGCCACCCAGATCCTCCCGGATCGAATCGCTGAAGAGCGCAATCCTCACCTCGCCTACGCCCCCTTCGCCGCCCCGGGCAGTATGGAGGTCACCTGGGAGGACGGGAGCGGGCCGGATCCCGCAACCTGCCCTGCGATCAGGGGCAGCGCCTGCCGCACAGCGCGCTGCCCGGCCGCGATGATCTCCGGCGCACGATCGAACTGATGCCCGTGGAAGCGATGGACGTCGGGCCGGATGACCACGTCGGCCGAGGCGTCGGGCGGCGTCCGCCGGAGGCGGTCCTCCGTGATGTCGAAGGCGGCGAAGACTGTTCGGACCAGCCCCCAGTTCTGCTCGTCCGACCGGTCGCGGACGCCGAGGCCGGCGAGCACCCGGCCGGGCCCCAGCTCCAGCGCCGCTTCGCTCAGCCGGTGCCAACGCCTCCGTGCGCTGCCGACGGAGAGGCGTGCCCGGGTCGCAGCCCGGGTCCAGACGTCATAGGGGCTGGAGACGTCCACGGCGACGACGCGCGGCGGCTGCAGCTCCCGCAGGGCGCTGACCGGCACGAGCTCTGCCAGACCGCCGTCGACGACGGTCCGGCCATCCAGCACGATGGGGGCGAAGAGCCCCGGAACCGACATGCTGGCCCGCACCGCTTCGGCCACGGAGCCGGTGCGGAGGACGACCGGCTCGCCGGTCGCCAGATCGGTCGCCAGCACCGCGAACGGTACCGGCAGCTCTTCGAAGCGAAGGTCACGGGTCAGCTCCCGGAGTCGATCGAGAAGGAGTTCCCCGCCCACCACGCCTCCCGAAAGAGTGAAGTCCGCCAGGCGGACGAGTTCGCCCCGGCTGAGGCTGCGGGCTCGTCGCTCCAGTTCGGGCAGGGTTCCAGCGACGTACGCGGCACCGACCACCGCCCCGAAGCTGCAGCCCGCCACGTGCGTCACCGCCACTCCCGCCCGCTCCAGCTCCCGCAGGACCCCGATGTGGGCGAGTCCGCGTGCCGCCCCGCCGCCCAGGGCGAGGCCGATCTCCGTCCGATGCATCGTGCGACCACCGCTTCCGCTCGCGTTGTCTGCCCTTGTCTGCTTCACCCGCGAACCGGCCGCGCCCGGCGGCGGCGCGGCGGCAAGACGGATCGAACGACCCCCGAAAGCCACCCGGGTGCTCCGTGGCCCGCACGCCCGCAGGGCCGGCTCCCGGCCGCCTACGGAACGGACGGCCGGACCACGTCCAGAAGGCGGGAGAGCCGGTCGGCCTCCCCGGGCGCCAACCTGCCCAGCCGGGCCACCAGGCCTCCCAGCGCATCCTCCATGGGACGGCGGACGCCTTCCCGCAGGAGCTGGGCAGGACCTTCCAGGAGCGCGCTGGCGGCACCCAGGGCAAAGGCCAGGCGCGCCTGGGGGGCGACGATACGACGCGAAGCCGCGATCAACCCGTCCACGTCGAGGCCGACCAGGCGGAGGAGGAGGAGCGCGGCAGCCAGCGTCCTCGCCCCCGCCTCCAGGGGCTCGCGGCAGGAAGCCATGCCCGCCAGAAGCTCCCGCAGCTGGCGGAGCGGATCGGGCGCGTCCACCCAGCGGGCGAAGAGTTCCTCGAACGGCCGCGCGGGTCGGCGGGGGCCGGGGCAGCGGACGGGCCGGCGTCCCGGGAGGCGTCGCGCGGCAGGCCGAGAAGCGGCCAGGCTGCCTCGCTGGGCCGGAAGAGAACCGGCGGGCGCCCGCTCCTTCCCGCCTCGCGGGCGTACTCGTGCTCGACCAGCCCGAGTTCTTCCAGCCGCTTTAACGTTTCATAGACCGTCCACTTGCTGACACCCAGCCGCGCGGCCAGCGCCCCGTAGTGGACCGGGAGCCGGCGCGCCAGATACAGTTCTGCCACCGAACGGAGCAGCTCGAGTCGCCTCGACGTCAACCGCATGGAGTCCATCCCCCATCCGCCCGGCTTTACAAAAACCCCAAAAAGCAGTGTAGACTACTCCCGTCCGCTTTGCACAGGGAAGCTTCCCCTGTCGCGGAGAGAGAGGAGGCCCTGCCGGGTGTCGTCGTTCCTCCGTCAGGTGATTCGCCGTCCCGTCTTCATCACCGTGCTGGTGGCGGTCGCAGTGGTGTTGGGCGCGTTCTCCGTGGTGCGTCTGCCCAACGAGCTGATACCCGATCTCAACCCGCCCCTGGTGACCGTCACCACGATCCTGCCCGGCGCTTCCGCCACGGAGGTCCGCAGCCTGGTCTCGGATCCGCTCCAGAAGGCGGCGGCCACCACCCCGGCACTCAGCCAGATGCAGGTCGTCTCGCAGGAGAGCGTCTCCCTCATGGTGCTCCAGTTCAACTGGGGAAGCGACGTCAACCGCGACATCGAGGAGCTGCGCACGCGGATCGACCAGGCCGACCTGCCCAGCGACGCCCGCCGGCCGGTGATCGCCAAGTTCGACCCGGCGGCCATGCCGGTCCTGGAGTATGTCGTCCGCTCCGAGGACGGCGCCAGTCTGGAGAAGACCACGGCGCTGATCCAGGACCACGTCATCCCTCAGCTGCAAGGGGTCGACGGCGTCGCCAGCGTCGAGCTGGCCGGGGATCGGCCGCTCCAGGCGCAGGTCGAGCTGCGCGAGGCCGACCTGGCGCGTTATGGCATCAGCCCGCTGCAGGTTCAGCAGGCGATCCGGGCTTCGAACCTCAACTACCCGCTGGGCAGCGTCACCCAGCGGGACCGGAGCTGGAACGTCCGGCTGGCCGACACCCTGCCCGACCTCGATCCGCTCAAGCAGCTGGTGGTCGGTCAACGGCCGGCCGGCGTCGGGCCGGGCGGGCGCCCCGTGGTTGCACCGGTCCGGCTCCAGGATGTGGCCGATGTCCGCATGGCGGCGGCGGAGCCGACCTCCTACGCCTATCAGGACGGGGAGCCCACGGTGGCGCTGATGGTCTTCAAGCAGTCGGACGCCAACACCGTGGCCACCGCCGACGCGGTCCAGAAGGAGCTCGACCGCCTGGCCGCCCAGAATCACCTCCGGTTCACCAAGGTGCTGGACTCGGCCGAGATCGTGCGCAGCTCGATCCAGGATCTGATCCGCGACCTGGTCATCGGCGCGGTGCTGGCGGTGCTGGTCATCGCGCTCTTCCTGCGCCGGGCGCGGACGGCGCTGATCGCCGCCATCTCCATCCCGGTCTCCGTGATCACCACCTTCCTCGTCCTCTACCTGCAGGGGATGACGCTCAACCTCCTGACGCTGGGCGGGCTCTCCCTCGCCGTCGGGCTGATCGTCGACGACGCCATCGTCGTCCTGGAGGCCATCGAGCGCCACCTGGAGCGGGGCAAGTCGCCCCGCCAGGCGGCGGTGGAGGGGACGCAGGAAGTGGCGGTGGCGGTGGTCGCCTCCACCCTGGCCATCGTGGCGGTCTTCCTGCCCATCGTCTTCATCTCGGGCATCGCCGGCGTGATCTTCCGCCAGCTGGCGATCACCGTGGCCGGCTCGGTGCTGGTCTCGCTGGCCGTCTCGTTGGGTGTCGTGCCCATGGTGGCCGCCCACCTCCTCCGGCCCGGCGGCGGCCGGGAGGGCGAGGGTCTCCTGCCCCGGAACCGCCTGACCGACGGCTACCGCGCGCTCCTGGAGTGGGCGCTGGACCGGCGCTGGGCCGTCCTCGCCGGGGCCGCCGCCCTCCTCGCGCTCAGCCTCCTCGCCCTCCCGCACCTGGGAAGCGAGTTCCTCCCCACGACCGCGCAGGACCAGTTCCAGCTGGTGCTCGAGATGCCCGCCTCCAGCTCGCTCCAAGCCGTGGACGCCAAGATGCGCGAGGTGGAGGCGCTCGTCCGCCGCGACGGCGATGTGCGCCAGGTCGTCTCCCAGATCGGCGGCAGCCAGGGGCTGGCCATCCTCGGCGAGACGACGGGAGGAAGCCAGCTGGCCATGCTGACGGTCACCGTCCGCGACGGCGTCCGCCCGCAGACGGTGATCGACCGCCTGCGCGCCCCCGTCGACCGGGTCGCACCGCCGGCGACGGCCACCTTCAATCTGGTCTCGCCCATGGTCCAGCTGTTGGGCGCCCAGGCCAGCGCCATCCAGGTCCAGGTGAGCGCTCCCGACCCCGCCCTGGTCGACCGCTGGGTGCCCCGCATCCGCGACCGCCTGGCCCGCCTGGACGGCGCGCTTCGCGTCTCCGATAGCCTGAGCCAGTCGACGCCCGACATCCTCATCCGCGTCGACCGGGCCAAGGCGGCCGCGTACGGCCTGACGCCGGCGCAGGTCGGCATGATCCTGGACCCCGCGCTGAGGGGCGAGAAGGCGACCCAGCTCCAGCAGGGGGACCAGGTCTACGACATCTGGGTCCAGCTGCGTCCCGAGGATCGGAACTCGCCCAACCGCATCGCCGACCTGCGCATTCCCGTCGCGGCGCCCGCCTCCGCCTCGGCGGGCATGGCGTCGGCCGGTCCGGCTCCGGCGGCGGCACAGGCGCCGCAGTCCGTCCGCCTGGGCGACATCGCCACGGTGGAGGAAGGCCGGGGGCCGGTCTCGATCGTCCGCATCGACCAGCATCCCGCCGCCACCGTCACCCTGCTCTTCCAGAACCGCGACATGGGCGGCATGATCGCGGACATCGACCGGGCTCTCGCCGACCTCCACCTGCCCGCCGACGTCAACGTCCAGTACACCGGCGTGGCCAACCTGATGCTCGAGTCCTTCTCGGGCCTCTCGACCGTCCTGGTCCTGGCGGTGATCCTGGTCTTCCTCATCATGGCGGGGGAGTTCGAGTCCTATCTCCACCCCTTCGTCATCCTGCTCTCCCTGCCGCTGGCGGCGGCGGGCGTCCTGGGCGCGCTCTGGACGACGGGGATCCACTTCAGCGTCACCGCCTTCCTGGGGTTGATCCTCCTGGTGGGCATCGTCGTGCGGAACGGCATCGTGATGATCGATCTGATCAAGCAGCTGCGCGAGGCCGGCCGCGGCGTCCGCGAAGCCATCGTCCTGGGTGCCGCCGTCCGCGCCCGCCCCGTCCTGATGACGGCGTTGGCCGCGGCGCTCGGCATGGTACCCGTCGCCTTCGGCCTCGGCGGCACGGGCATCAAGCTCCTCCAGCCGCTGGGCGTGGTCGTCATCGGCGGCCTCTTCACGGCCACGCTCCTGACGCTCCTGGTGGTACCGACGGTCTACTCGCTCCTCGACCCCGCCTACAGGAAGGAGCAGCGCGCCGCCCGGCAGCGGCCGCCGATCGGCGACGGCCTCTCCCCGGAGAGCCTGGCGCGGCTCCGCCAGCTCCTGGCCGACCCCGAGGTGGTACGGGCGCTGGAATCGGCGCTCCACGAGGCCCGGAGCCAGGCGCCCGGCGGCGGCCGGGGCGCGGGCGCCTGAGGCGGCCGGCCGCGGCAGGCACCGTCGCGGATGGGCCGCGGCAGGCACCGTCGCGGATCGGCCGCCCGGTCCGTCCTTCCCTTTTGGTGCAGAAGGATCCGGAGCTCCATCTGCCAATTAAGATTCAACACGATCCGCCGTCGCATTTCTTATGCGCGTTTTATAAAGCACAACTTTCTGTTGGACTCCGGCGGCGGTGGTGGGAGGGGGGGGAGCCGCCGCATCAGCCCGCGGTGGGGGAAGCGCAAGGAGCGACTGCAGTCCCCTGCGCGCCGGCGACGGCGCAGGGCACGAAAGTGGAAAGGAGCGATCGCAGCTTGGAGGTTACGCGCAGGCAGTTCCTCAAAGGTACCGCAGCCACCGGGGTCGGCCTGGCGCTGGCTCGGCTCGGCTTCGACCCGCGTCCGGTGCGGGCGGCGGCAGCCGGTCTTCGCACCGTCGGGGCGCGGGAGGTCTGGAGCACCTGCACCTACTGCTCGGTGGGCTGCGGGCTGATCGCCTACGTCCGCGACGGGAAGCTGGTCCACATCGAGGGCGATCCCGAGCATCCCAACAACGACGGCGGCCTCTGCAGCAAGGGCTCCTCGCTCTCCGTCATCCCCAACTCGCCCCGGCGACTCACCCGGCCGCTCCGGCGGGCCCCCGGCTCCGACCGCTGGGAGCCGATCTCCTGGGAGGAGGCCTTCGACCGGATCGCCCGGAAGATCCAGGACGTCCGCGACCGGTACTGGATCGCCCAGGAGACGCTGGACGGGCAGGTCTACACGGTCCATCGGAACGAGGCCATGGGCTTCTTCGGCACCGCCCTGGTGACCAACGAGGAAGCGTACCTGTGGGTGAAGATGGCGCGGATCCTGGGGGCCGTCTACATCGACCACCAGGCGCGCCTGTGACACTCCCCCACGGTTCCCGGTCTGGGAGCCTCGTTCGGCAGGGGAGCGATGACCAACAACTGGCCGGATCTCGAGCACGCCCGGGTCATCCTGATCGAGGGCTCGAACGCGGCCGAGAACCATCCGCTCTCCATGCACCACATCATGAAGGCCAAGGCCAACGGCGCGGTGGTCATCCACGTCGACCCGCGCTACACGCGCACGTCGACCATCGCCGACCTGCACGCGCAGATCCGGCCCGGGACGGACATCGCCTTCATCGGTGCCATCATCCGCTACGTCCTGGAGAACCGGCTCTACGACGAGGAGTACGTCGCCAACTTCACCAACGCGCGCTTCCTCGTCAACCCGGAGTACGGCTTCGAGGGCGGCCTCTTCGCCGGCTACGACGCCGAGACGCACAAGTACGACCCCAAGAAGTGGGCCTACCGTCTGGGCCCTGACGGGAAGCCGCTGGTCGCGGAGAGCCTGGAGGCGGAGGGGACCGTCTTCTCCAAGCTGAAGGAGCATTTCGACCGCTACGACCCGGCCACGGCGGAGCGGATCACCGGCATCCCGGCCGCCAAGATCGAGGAGATCGCGCGGACGTTCGCCACGCACCGGCCCGGCACGATCCTCTACGCGCTGGGCATCACCCAGCATACGACGGGCGTCCAGAACATCCGCTCCTACGCGATTCTCCAGCTGCTCCTGGGGAACATCGGCGTGCCGGGCGGCGGGGTGAACGCGCTGCGCGGCGAGACCAACGTCCAGGGCGCCACCGACATGGCGGTCGCCTACAACTACCTGCCCGGCTACCTGAAGCCGCCGGCGCCGGCCGACAAGGACCTGAAGGCCTGGTTCGAGCACAACAGCTCCTTCCGGGGCAAGTTCCTGGTCAACCTGCTCAAGGCGTGGTTCGGTCCCAACGCCACCCCGGGGAACGACTTCGGCTACGGCTGGCTGCCCAAGGGGCAGAAGGCCTACTCGAGCTACCACATGTTCGAGGCGGCCCTCAAGGGCGAGCTGAAGTTCCTCTGGATCATGGGGCAGAACCCGGCCGTCTCCAACGCCAACGTGAAGCTGACCCGTCAGGCGCTGGAGAAGATCGAGACGCTGGTGGTCACCGACCTCTTCGAGACCGAGACCGCCTCTTTCTGGAAGCGGCCCGGCGCCGACCCGGCGAAGATCGCGACCGAGGTCATCCTGCTCCCCGCCGCCTCCTTCCTGGAGAAGGAGGGGACGGTGACCAACTCGAGCCGCTGGGTCCAGTGGCGCTACCAGGCCGTCCGGCCGGTGGGCGAGGCGAAGACCGACGCGGAGATCATCGACGCCGTCTTCCGGCGCATCCGCGACCTCTACGCCGGCAGCACCGATCCCAAGGACGAGCCCATCCTCAAGGCCGACTGGAGGTACGACCCGGGCTCGATCTACGACCAGGTGCTGCGCGAGGTCAACGGATACCACGTCGACGGGAGGCTGGTGAAGGGGATCGCCGACCTCCAGGCCGACGGCTCCACCTCCAGCGGCAACTGGATGTACGCCGGCCTCTACGCCGGCGGGGAGAACCTGACCAAACGGCGCGACCGGAGCTACGACCCCGGCGGTCTCCACTACTACCCGCACTGGGCCTGGAGCTGGCCTGGGAACATGCGCGTCCTCTACAACCGCGCCTCCACCCACCCCGACGGGAGCCCCCGCCGGCCGGAGCTGCCCCTGGTCTGGTGGGACGCCGCGGCCGGAAAGTGGGCCGGGAACGACGTCCCCGACGTGACCGCGGCCACCGACGCACCCGGCTCGCCCGGCGGGCGCAAGGCGTTCCGCATGAACGCCGAGGGCGTGGCGCGGTTGATGGCCCCGCCTTACGCCGATCCGGGAGCCAAGGCGGGTGATCCGCCCAGGGACGTCTCCACCGTCCTGGCGGACGGGCCCTTCCCCGAGTTCTACGAACCGGTGGAGAGCCCGGTCGCCAACGCGCTTCACCCGGGGGTCTCGGTCAACCCCGCGGTCCTCTACCCGCGGCTCCGCAGCGGGCAGCCGGTAGGGAGGCCGGACCGCTACCCGGTGGTGCTGACCACCGGCCAGCTGACCGAGCACTGGCTCTCCGGGGGCATCACCCGGAACATCCCGTGGCTGAACGAGATCATGCCCGAACCCTTCGTGGAGATGAGCCTGGAGCTGGCCCGGGAGCTGGGCGTCCGCCCCGGCGACCGGGTGCGGGTCGAGACGGCCCGCGGCCAGGTGGTCATGAAGGCGCTCCCGACGGCCAGGATCCGGCCGCTCCGGGTGAACGGCCGGACGGTGCAGGTGATCTGGATGCCGCCGCACTGGGGGTATGCGGGGCTCGACCAAGGCCCCTCGGCCAACGAGGTGACCATCGATGCCCTCGACCCCAACGCCTCCATCCAGGAGACCAAGGCCTGCCTCTGCCGTGTGGAGAGGGCATGAGGCGATGGAACTGCGAGCGCTCTACGACTGGGTGACGGAAGGGGAGGAGGCGGCGCCGGGGGCGCTCGACCCCGGGCTCGTCCGCGAGCAGCTGGGCCGGGGTCGCCCGCTGATCGAGCTGCTGGAGGCGGAGGCGGACCCCGCCACCTCCCTCCGCCGGGCGCACCTCGTCCAGCGGGCGTCCGAGCGGCTTCCTCTCCAACTCGAACCGGGCTGGGCGGAGGGGCCCGGCTGGCGCTACACGCTGGCCTGGGCCAGCTGGCTGCCGGAGCTGCGCGGGACGGCCCTTGCCCACCGGGACCTGATCCGCGAGCTGTGGCACGAAGCGCGCTGCCCGGTCTGCGGCGGGTTGGCGGCCTGGGCGGTGCTGCGCGAGAGGAAGTGGCACCGGGACCGCTCCCTCCTCTGCGCCAGGTGCGGCGCGGAGTGGCCGTACCCGCGCTTCCGCTGCGCCGCCTGCGGCCACGAGGAGCCGGATTCGCTGGGCGTCCTCGAGGTGGAGGGGGTCGAGGGGTACCGTCTGGACGTCTGCCACCGTTGCCGGACCTACACCAAGGTCCGCCTGGTGGCGGGCGACCAACCGGTGGACGGCGTGCTCGAGGACCTGATGACGCTTCACCTCGACGCCCTGGCCGAACGCGAGGGCTTCCACCGCCAGGGGGTGGGCCTCCTCCCCTGGGAGCCCGCCGGCGGCAGCGATCTGCCGCAGGCCGAGCCGTCGAAAGGAGGGATCTAGCCGGTGGCGGCGCAGGAAGTGGCGATGTTGACCGATGTCTCGCAGTGCATCGGCTGCAAGGCCTGCGAGGTGGCCTGCAAGGAGTGGAACCAGCTCCCCGCGGAGAAGACGAGCTTCCAAGGCAGCTACCAGAGTCATCCTGACCTGACCGCCCACACCTGGACCGTCGTCCGCTTCACCGAGCAGGTGAAGGCGGACGGCCAGGTCCGCTGGCACTTCAACAAGATGAGCTGCATGCACTGCACCGAGGCGGCCTGCGTCCTCGCCTGCCCGGTGGAGGCGCTGCGTCACGACCCGAGCGGCGCCATCCGGCTGGAGACCGACCGCTGCATCGGCTGCGGCTACTGCGAGGAAGCCTGCCCCTTCGGCGCCGTCCACGTCGACCGCCAGAGCTTCGATACCGCCAAGGTGGCCGGCAAGTGCACCTTCTGCTTCGACCGCATCTCCAACGGGCTCGAACCCGCCTGCGTCCACGCCTGCCCCACCGACGCCATCCGTTTCGGCCCGCGGGAGGAGCTGGTCGGCTACGGCCGACAGCGGGTGGACGAACTCCGGAAGGGAGGGCATGCCCAGGCCAACCTCTACGGCGAGAAGGAGCTGGGCGGCCTGCACTACATGTTCGTCCTGACGGAGAAGCCCGAGGTCTACGGCCTGCCCGCCGACCCGCAGGTCTCGCCGACCCAGTCGTTCTGGAAGGGGATCCTGCAGCCCGCGGGGCGCGTCATCCTGGGCGCGGGCGTGGTCGGCGCGCTGGCCCACCTCGTCGTCGCCAGCCGCTCCTTCGGCCAGAGAGAAGCGACCGAGAAGGCTGGACAGCGTGAAAAGGGAGGGGACGGGCGGCATGGACCGGATTCCCAGGTTTAGCGCCTTCCAGCGCGCCTTTCACTGGACGTACGCCGGCGCCTTCCTGGTCCTCCTGGGCACGGGGCTCACCTTCTTCGTGCCCGCCCTGGCGCCCTGGAACGGCCCGGCCACCCGCCTCGTCCACCGCATCGCGGCGCTGGTGCTGATCGCCGCCGGGCTGAGCTACCCGCTCTTCGCCAGGAAGGAGTTCCTGACCGACCTCCACCAGATGTTCCACTGGCCTCCGACGGACCGCCGCTGGATGGTCGCCGGCCCCGCCTTCTACACCACCGCGCGCGGGCACCTGCCGCCGCAGGGACGGTACAACGCCGGCCAGAAGCTGAACCTCTGGATCCAGATGGGTGCCTTCGTCCTCTTCACCGTCACCGGTCTGGTGATGTGGTTCGGCCGCGGCGCGGTCTCGCCCGAGCTCTTCCGCTGGATGGTGATCGGGCATGACGTGGGCCTCATCGCGGCGGGCGGCATGTTCGTCGTTCACTTCTACCTGTCGGTGCTCCACCCGTATACGCGCCGCTCGCTGGAGGCGATGAAGACGGGCTCGGTCAGCCTCGCCTACGCCGCCGAGGAGCACCCGCTCTGGCTGGAGGAGATGGGGATCGGGCCGCGCGCGGCAGGCGACCGGCCAGGTCGGAAGCGAGGGGGACCTGCGGGCCACCGCTGACCCCGTGGCCCGGGCGCATCGCCGCCGGGAAAAGGCGGTGACGGGAGGCCGGTGCCGGCCGGCCTCCCGCGCGCCTTCCGGAGAAAGGCCGCTGCCTGAGCCGCCGGCCAGGCTCAACCGTGGACCAGGCCGGCTCCGATCCAGAAGCCCAGGTAGGTGAGGGCCAGGAGCCCCAGGGTGACCAGCGCCACGGTCTTCCAGGGGTTTCGCGGCGGAACCTGCTCACGGGAATCCGCCTCCTCGTCGGGCTCCGCTTCCTCCTCCGCGGGGGCAGGCCCCGGGGGATCGTAGGCGGCCGCACCACGGAGGACGCGGGGCTCGCCGGCCGCCGGCTCGCCGGCGGCCGCCACCTCGTCCTGGACCGGCAGCAGCGCATCGGCCTGCATGGCCCGGGCGCTCTCCGCGATGCGGTGCGCAAGTCGCCGCTCGGAAGCGCTGGCGGTCTCGCGGGCGATCTGTTCCGCCCAGGTGACCACGTTGCCGAGCATCGTCGCGACAAGAAGCCAGAGGATCCGGGTGGACACGGCGGCGCCTCCCCGTGCTCGCCGGTCGGGCCGGTCAAGCCGGCGACCGCGTTCGCCTCTAGGATAACCGCTCGCCGGACTCCGCCCCCTCGCGTCGGCGCCCCGCGACGAGCGCGGCCCGTGCTGGCGGACATTGGGATACCATGGTAGAAGCGTCTTGACCGCACCGGTCACGGGCGACCCGAGAGGAGGAATCGGAGGGTGTTCATCGACTATGCCGGGGTCATGCTGGTGGGCATGTCGGCGGGGTTTGTCATCCTGGCCCACTATCTCTACAAGAACCCGGGGCCGGACGAGCGCGAACCGTGGGCGGCCGGCTTCTTCGCCGCCGGTCTGGTGGGTCTGGCCACTTCCGTCCCCATGCTGATCAACTGGCCGCTCCCCGGAAGCTACAACATCGCCTTCGGCGAGCCGGCGCTCTTCCTGTCCGCCGCCTTCCTGGCAGCGGCGATCACCCTGGCCATGCGCTGGGAGCCGCTGATCCCGGCGCTCTATGGCTTCTGGGGCGGGATCATGGCGGTGGTCATCGGTCTCCGGATCCTCAACCTGGGCCTGACCCAGCAGCCACTCCTCGCCGGAATCGGCTACCTGGCGGCGGGCCTCGGCGGCATGCTCACCCTGCCCGCCATCCAGTGGCGGCAGCAGCGCGCCTGGGCGCTGAGCGCGGCCGTCCTCTTGGGAATCGCCGCGCTGGTCTTCCTGCTGACCGGCTACCTGGCCTTCTGGAGCCATCTGGCCGACTTCTCCAAGTGGGTGCCGCCGACGATGCAGCCCGGGAAGCCGTAACTTGATATCATTCGTCTGAACGGTTGACAGGACTCCCGCCGGGTCGGAGAATGGGCGCATCGACCCGGCCCATTTCGCACGGCAATCGGCGTTTCCGAGGGGGCGGCTTCGACTCCGATGCGGGAGCTCCTTCAACAGCGCGAATTCGCCCGGCTCCTCGCCGGGCGCGTGGTCACCACGGCCGGCGACTCGTTCTACGCCGTGGCCTCCATGTGGTTGGTCCAGGAGCTCACCCACAGCACCTTCTACACGGGGCTGGCGGGTACCCTGAGCTTCCTGCCCTACCTGCTCCAGATGTTCACGGGGCCGATCGTCGACCGCTGGCCCATCCGCCGCACCCTGGTGGTCACCCAGGGGCTGCAGGGTCTCCTGGTGCTGACCATCCCGCTCCTCGCCCTCGCGGGCCGTCCCCCCGTCTGGGCCGTGCTGGCCCTGATCCCGCTCCTCGCCCTGGTCGGGCAGTTCGGGGAGCCGGCCGAGCAGGCGAGCATGCCCCGCATCCTGGACCGGGAACACCTGGTGAAGGCCAACTCGGCCTTCACCTTCGCCTACCAGGGCACCAACGTGCTCTTCCGCGCGCTGGCCGGCCTGCTCGTGGTGGCGATCGGCGCCCCCTCGCTCTACGCGGTGGACGCGCTCAGCTTCGCCCTGGCCGCCCTGATCTTCTCCCGCCTGAGGGTCCCGCCGGCGCAGCCCGCGGCGGGGGAGGCGGGGGAGGGTCCGGGCCCGGTGCCGGGGCCGGGCGAAGGGGGCTCCCTCCTGCGCAGGTACTTCGACGACCTGAGAGAGGGGCTCCGCCTCGTCCTCGGCTCCGTGGTGGGGCGGATGACGCTGATCTTCGTCCTCTCCAACTTCGCCGTGGCCGCCATGTGGTCGGTCCTGCCGCAACACGCCGCCACCCACGGAGGAGCCGGCGTCTACGGGGCGCTCCTCTCGGCCATGGCCGCGGGGGTCATCCTCGGCGCGCTCCTGGCCCCGCGGCTGGAGGGCTGGCCCCTGGCCACCGCCGTCAGCCTCGTCACCTTCCTCGGAGGGCTCGCCTGGTTGACGGCGGCCTTCACGTTCTCAGCGCCCCTGCTGGTCTTCGCCTTCGGCGTCGGCTGGGTCCCGACCGGGGTGGTCAATGCGCTGGTCATGGGCGGGCTGCAGCGGATCGTGCCCGCCTCGATGATGGGGCGCGTGGCGGCTGCCATCACCAGCCTGGTGTCGCTGGCCATGCCGGTCGGCTCCTTCGTCGGCGGGGTGCTGGGCCAGGTGGAAGGCCCGTCCCTGGTCGTGGCGGGTACCGCCGTCACCGGCCTCCTCCTGGCGCTCTACTGGGTGGGCGATCCGATCCTGCGGAAGCTCCCGGCCACGCGGCAGCTCAACCAGAGCCACCTCCGCCTGCGTACGGGAGGCTCCCAGGGGGCACCCGAGGCCCCGGCGGCCGGCGGCTAGCGGGTCCGGGGGGAGGGGGGGGGACCGCCCCGCGCCCGGCCTTCCGGCGGTTCAGAAACGGGCCTCGGACTTCCTCAGCTCGGCGACGCCGATGCGCGTGTCCGCGGCGCCGTAGTAGACCAGGAAGCGGTCCCCCAGGTCGACCGCGCCGCAGCTGAAGACCACGTCGGGGACGAGCCCCTCGCGCTCCCAGTCGAGCTCCGGCTCCAGGATCGGGTCGGGCAGACGGTCCAGCACGCGAAACGGGTCCCGGGGATCGAGGAGTGCCGCTCCCAGGCGGTAGGTGTTCCGCTCGTCGACGCCGTGGTAGATGAGGAGCCACCCCTGGTCGGTCCGAAGCGGCTGCGGCCCGATGCCGATGCGGCTCGACTCCCAGCTCCCCGGGCGGGGGCGCAGGATGACGCGGTGATCCTCCCAGCGGTGCAGGTCGCCGGAGACCGCGAGCCAGATGTCCGGCGGGCGCCGGTGGAAGAGGTAGTAGCGGCCGTCCGGGCGGTCGGGGAGAAGCGCCCCGTCTTTGTTGGGCTCCTCCAGCAGAACCCGCCGGCCGCCCCAGTGGACCAGGTCACGGGAGGCAGCCAGCGCGATCCGGTAATCCCCGGGCCCGCGGCCGCCGAAGGCCGTGTAGACCATGTAGTAGCGGTCGTCCATGGGCACCACCCGCGGGTCCTGCACGCCCCGGCGTGCCTGGCCGCCGTCGCCCACCATCACCGGTCTCGGGCGGCGCGCGAAGTGAAGCCCGTCCGTGCTCTCCGCGTACCCGATGGCGGAGACGTACGGCTCCCCCTCGGCCCGGAACGGGCGGTCGCTCCCCCGGTACAGGAGGACGACGCGCCCCTTCCTGACGACGGCTCCGGGGTTGAAGACCGCCGCCGCCTCCCAGCGATGGGCCGGGTCGGGTTCCAGGATCGGACGCTCGCTCAGCCGGCGGAGTCGGAAGGCCATGGCGGGAAGTAGCCTCTCCGGCCGCGGCCGCCCTTAGACGGAGCGCCCCGTGACCGCCGTCACGGCACGCCGGCGCGGGAGCGCTAGGATGGCCGCTGGGCGCCCGCCGGGCGCCGGCAAGCAGGGAGGTGGAGTACGTGGAACCGCGGATCGACTACCGCAGCCTGGCGCCGGAGGCGGCCGAGGCGCTGCGCGGCCTCAACGCCTACGTCCGTCGCAGCGGGCTTCTGGAGCCCTCGCTGGTCCGCCTGGTGGAGGTACGTGCCTCGCAGATCAACGGCTGTGCCTTCTGCCTGGACATGCACACGCAGGAGGCGCGCCTGGCGGGGGAGGGCGAGCAGCGTCTCTACGCGCTGGCCGCCTGGCGCGAGGCGCCTTTCTACACGCCGCGCGAACGGGCGGCGCTGGCCTGGACCGAGGCGGTGACGCGCCTGGAGGACGGCCACGTCCCCGACGAGGTCTACCAGGAGGCGCGGCGCCACTTCAGCGAGCGGGAGCTGGTCGACCTGACGCTGGCGGTGGTGGCCATCAACGGCTGGAACCGGCTCAACGTCGCCTTCCGGACGCCGGCCGGCACCTGGCGCCCGCCGCAGGGCGGCGCCGCGCCCTCCTGACCGGCCGCCGCCGCGGGCCCTAGCGCCGGCCCAGGAAGAGGTTGAGCAGCAGGGTGAGCACCAGGCTGAGCAGGAGCGAGGAGGCCAGCGGGGCATAGAGCGTGAAGGAGCCGTGCTGCCAGACGAAGTCCCCGGGCAGCCGCCCCAGATGCAGCCAGCGGCCGCCCAGGTAGAAGAGCGCGCCCACCGCCAGCAGCAGGGCGCCGAAGAGCATCAGCCAGCGCCCGATCTCCATCTCTCTCCCCTCCCGGAGCGGCTCCCGGCGCGTGCCGCCGCGCCGGCCGGCGCCGTCTCCAGCGCCTATTCTAGCGGCAGGCTGGCGGCGAATTGACAGCGCGGCGCCGGAATCGCTAGAATTCGAGCCAAATCATGCCGACTGCGGCGCGGCCGAAGCCCGTCCCGGGGTGGGAGACGGGCTTCACCTTTCGAAGATCGGAGACGGGGGGACGAGCGTGCCCGACTACGATTTCCGGGGTATCGAGGAGAAGTGGTCGCGGCGCTGGGAGGAAGAAGGGATCTACCGGAGCCGGATCGATCCCGGGCGGCCCAAGTTCTATGCGCTGACCATGCTTCCTTATCCCAGCGGCGACCTGCACATCGGGCACTGGTACGCCATGACGCCCTCGGATGCCCGCGCGCGCTTCCTGCGCATGCGGGGCTACAACGTCCTCTTCCCCATGGGCTTCGACGCCTTCGGCCTCCCGGCCGAGAACGCCGCCATCAAGCGGGGCGTCCACCCGCGCATCTGGACCTACCGGAACATCGAGCGGATGCGCGGCCAGCTGCGCTCCATGGGCGCCATGTTCGACTGGAGCCGCGAGGTGGTCACCTGCGAACCCGAGTACTACCGGTGGAACCAGTGGTTCTTCCTGCGCATGCTGGAGCGCGGCTTGGCCTACCGGAAGATGGCGCCGGTCGACTGGTGCCCCAGCTGCAACACCACGCTCGCCCGCGAGCAGGTGGTGGGGGAGGATCGCCGCTGCGAGCGCTGCGGCACGCCGGTGATCCGGCGCGATCTCGAGCAGTGGTTCTTCCGCATCACCGCCTACGCCGACGAGCTCCTCGACTTCTCCAAGATCGACTGGCCGGAACCCATCGTCACCATGCAGCGGAACTGGATCGGCCGCTCCGAGGGCGTCGAGTTCGAGTGGCAGGTGGCCGGGCGGCCCGACCTCCGCTTCCGGACCTTCACCACCCGCATCGACACCCTCTTCGGGGCCTCCTTCTGCGTGCTGGCACCCGAGCACCCGCTGGTCGACGAGATCGTCACCCCCGACCGCCGCGAGGAAGTGGAGCGTTACCGCTACAAGAGCTCGCGCGAGAGCGAGATCGAGCGGCTCTCCACCGAGCACGTGCGCGACGGTGCCTTCACCGGCGCCTACGCCGTCCACCCGTTCACGGGCGAGCCCGTCCCGATCTGGATCGCCGACTACGTCCTCCTCTCCTACGGCACCGGCGCCATCATGGGCGTGCCCGCGCACGACGAGCGCGACTTCGATTTCGCCCGCCGCTACGGCCTGCGCGTCCCGGTGGTGATCGCCCCGCCGGGGTGGGACGGCCGGCCGCTGGAGGAGGCGTATACGGGACCGGGCCGCATGGTCGACTCGGGCGAGTTCACGGGGCTCCCCAACGACGAGGGCTGGCAGCGCCTGGCCGACGCGGTGGAGGCGCGGGGGATCGGGCGGCGGACCGTCCATTACCGCATGCGCGACTGGCTGATCAGCCGGCAGAGGTACTGGGGGACGCCCATCCCCGTCGTCTACTGCGACCGCTGCGGGACGGTGCCCGTCCCGGACGACCGGCTGCCGGTGCTGCTCCCCGAGGAGGCGGAGTTCCTGCCCACGGGCGAGTCGCCGCTCAAGCGCGACGAGGCCTTCCTGCACACCGCCTGCCCGCGCTGCGGCGGCCCGGCCCAGCGCGAGACCGACACCATGGACACCTTCGTCGACTCGAGCTGGTACTGGTTCCGCTACCTGAGCCCGCACGAGCAGGACCGCCCCTGGGACCCCGAGGAAGCGGCCTACTGGCTGCCGGTCGACCAGTACACCGGCGGCGCCGAGCACGCGGTGATGCACCTGCTGTACGCCCGCTTCTTCACCAAGGTGCTGCGCGACCTGGGCCTGGTCGACTTCGACGAGCCCTTCCTGCGCCTGAAGAACCAGGGCGTGGTGCTGGGCGAGGACAGCCAGAAGATGTCCAAGTCGCGGGGCAACGTGGTCGCGCCGGACGAGCTCGTGGGGCGCTACGGGACCGACGTGGTCCGCGTCTACCTGATGTTCATGGCGCCCTGGGAGCAAGGCGGGCCCTGGAGCTCGAAGGGGATCGGCGGCGTCCACCGCTTCCTCAACCGTGTCTGGCGTGTCTCGCTGGCGGCACTGGGCGAGGAGCTGGGCGAGCTGGGGCTCTCCGAGGCGGAGGAGGCGGGCGAGCCGCTCCGGGAGCGGGATCTCTACCGGGCGACGCACCGGACCGTCCAGAAGGTGACCGGCGACCTGGAGCGCTTCGACTTCAACACCGCGGTCGCCGCGCTGATGGAGCTGACCAACCTGCTGATGCGCGCGGCGCAGCAGGGGCTGGCGCAGAGCCCCGTCTACCGCCAGGCGGTGGAGAGGCTCCTGCTCTGCCTGGCGCCGATGGCGCCCTTCCTGAGCGAGGAGCTCTGGCACCGGCTGGGACACCAGCGCTCCATCCACCTGGAGAGCTGGCCCGAGGTCGACCCGGCCGCGCTCGCCGACGAGGAGGTCGTCGTGGTCATCCAGGTCAACGGTCGCGTCCGCGACCGGATCTCGGTGCCTCGCGGCCTCTCCGAGGAAGAGCTGGGCCGCCGCGCCCTGGAGTCGGTCCGCGACCGGCCTTACGTCGCCGGGAAGCCGGTGCGTCGTCTGATCACCGTGCCCGATAAGCTGGTCAACGTGGTCGTGGGCTGAGCGACGGAGGCGGCTTCGCGCCGCCTCGTCGCGACCGCCCGCGTCCCACCGCAGGGGGGCAGGAGCGTGAAGCGATCTTTCTCGGGCGTCCAGCCGTCGGGAAACATCCACATCGGCAACTACCTGGGCGCCTTCCGCCAGTTCGTCCAACTGCAGGACAGCTACGAGGGCATCTACTGCGTCGTCGACCTCCACGCCCTCACGGTTCCACAGGATCCCGTCGAACTCCGCGCCCAGATCCGCGAGGTGGCCGCCTTCTACCTGGCGGTCGGGCTGGACCCCTCGCGCTCCACGCTCTTCGTGCAGTCGGATGTCCCCGCGCACACGGAGCTGGGCTGGATCCTCAACTGCTTCACCACCTTCGGCGAGCTGAACCGGATGACGCAGTTCAAGGACAAGTCCCGCAAGACGGGGCAGGAGTCGGTCTCCGCCGGCCTCTTCGCCTACCCGGTGCTGATGGCGGCGGACATCCTCCTCTACCAGGCCGACGTGGTGCCGGTGGGGGAGGACCAGAAGCAACACGTGGAGCTCACCCGGGACCTGGCCCAGCGGATCAACCGCCGCTTCGGCCCGCTCTTCCGCGTGCCCGAGCCGCTCATCCCGCCCCAGGGGGCGCGCGTCATGTCGCTGGACGACCCCGAGACCAAGATGTCCAAGAGCTCGGAGACGCCCGCCAGCTACATCAGCTTCACCGACAGCCCCGACGTCGTCCGGAAGAAGATCGCCCGCGCGGTCACCGACTCGGGCCGCGAGGTGGCGTACGACCCGGAGAGGAAGCCTGCCATCTCCAACCTGCTCACCATCTTCTCGGGCGTCACCGGCCGCCCGGTGAAGGATCTCGAGGAGGAGTACCGCGACGCCGGCTACGCCCGCTTCAAGGCCGACCTGGCCGAGGCGGTGGTGGCGGGGATGGCGCCGATCCAGCGGCGGCTGGCCGAGATGGAGGCGGAGCCGGGCTACCTCGAGCAGGTGCTCCGCCAGGGCGCCGAGCGCGCTGCCGCCATCGCGGAGACGACCGTCCGTCGTGTCAAGGAGGCGGTCGGCGTAGGATGGGGCCGGGGCTGAGGCGGGGAGGAGAACGCGAAGGCTTCCGGGAGGAGGAGTGGCGGGTGCGCACGCTGGCGGCCTTTCTCTATTTCGGCTCCATCGGTGTCTGGCTGGGTTCCCTGCTCTTCTTCAGCTTCACCGCGGCACCCGCCATCTTCCGGGTCCTCGGGACCGAGGGCGGGGGAAGGGTGGTCGGCGCCATCTTTCCCACCTACTACCTGCACAGCGCGCTGACCGCCGTGATCGCGCTGGCCGTCCTCTTCGTCGCCCCGCGCTGGCCCGCTGTCGGCCAGAGCCCGGCCAGCTCGCCCGGAACGGCCGCGGTCGCCCTGGCGGCGGCGCTCCTGGTCGTCCTCGTCGCCTGGTGGGTGGTGGAGCCCCGCGTCCACGCGGCGGCCGGCACGCCCGCCTTCGGCGCGCTCCACGGCCTGAGCATGGGCCTCAACCTGCTGGTCCTGGTCGCCCTGGTGGTGGCGCTCTGGTTCTCCGTCTGAGATCTGCTCCCCGTTCTCCGGGCCGTCATGGACCTTCGCCGCCCGCCGCGGGCGTCTTCTCCGGCGGCCAGATGCGCTGGGGAGGCGTGTCGGTGGCGGTCTGGCGGAGGACGACGATGTCGACACGACGGTTGAGCGCCATGTGGGCCGGATCCGAGTCGGGTACCAGCGGGTGGTACTCGCCGTAGGCGACGCCGCTCAGCCGGCGGGGGTCGATCCCCTGCGACTGGAGGTAACGGATGACGGTGGTCGCGCGGTAGGCGGAGAGCTCCCAGTTGCTGGGAAAGAGGCCGGTGTTGATCGGGCGGCTGTCGGCGAAGCCGTGGACCTCGACGGGGTTGGGCAGCGGGCGGAGCGCCGCCCCGATGGAGTCCAGGACGGGCAGGGCGGCAGGCTTCAGGTCGGCGCTGCCGGTGTCGAAGAAGACCGACTCGCCCAGGCTGATCTCAAGCTCGTGGCCGGTCAGCACCACCTGCACCCGGTCGCCCAGGCCCCGCTGGCGCAGCGCGGCCGCCACCCGCTCGCCGATGGCGCGGAGGTCGCCGCCTTCCTGGGTCTCGCCGCGGTGGGGGACCGGGCGGAGGATGTCCTGGCCCTGGGTGGTGGCGCCCGGCACCACGATGGCGGAGCTGCCGCCCCCGTTCAGGAGGGAGCGGAGCGTCTGGGCCAGCTGCTGGTACTTGGCCTGGTCGAGCTGGGACATGGAGTAGAGCACGATGAAGAAGGCCAGGAGCAGGGTGATCATGTCGGCGTAGGTGAGGAGCCAGCGCATCATGCCGGCGGCTTCGGACTTCTGCTGCGCCGGCGCCTGCCGTCTACGCATGCTGCTCACGCGCCTGGGTCGCCGCCGCCGGATGCTCGCCGCCCTGCTCCAGCGGGATCCCGCTCAGGGTGGCCAGCTTCTCGCGGACGACGTTGGGGCTCTCCCCGTTGGCTACGGAGAGGACGCCCTCCAGGATCACCCGGCGCCACTCCGACTGGCTCCGGGCCCGCGCGTGGATGCGCGAACCCAGGGGCAGCCAGAAGACGTTGGCCAGGAAGATGCCGTAGAAGGTGGCCATGAAGGCGACGGCGATGGACGGCCCGATGCGCGAGGTGTCGGAGAGGTTGCCCAGCACGTGGACCAGCCCCAGCACGGTGCCGATGATCCCCATGGTGGGGGAGTAGCCGCCGGCCGCCTCCCAGACGGCCGCCGCCCTCTCCCAGCGGCTCAGCTCCGCCTCGGCCTCCGCCTCCAGCATCTCCCGCACCAGTTCCGGCTCGCTCCCGTCCACCACCATCTGGAGGCCCCGCGCCAGGAAGGGATCCCCCGCCCCCGCCAGATCGTCCTCGATGGCGAGCAGCCCCTCGCGGCGAGCCTTCTGCGCCAGCGCCACCAGCTGCTCGAGAAGGCCGCGGCGGTCGCCTGGCTCGGCGTGGATGGCGAGGGAGAGGCTCCGGGGTATGGCCGCCAGATCCTCGCGGCGCGAGCTGACCACGGTGGCACCGATGGTGCCGCCCAACACCAGGAGCAGGGCCGAAGGGTTGAGGAGCGCGGCCAGGTGGGCGCCTTCCATGAGCTGCGATCCGAGGATGGCGCCTACGGCGATGAGAAGTCCGAGCGGAAGTGCAAGATCCAACCAAGCCACCCCTCCGAGCTTCCCATCGGACGCTGGATGTCCGCCTTGACCCGGACGCCCGGCTGGAACTCCATGCTACAATCGGTCCGTTGCGCCCCGATCCCGGATGCGAAGGGAGTGGGAGTGAGACGCGGCAGCGCTCGGCGAGGCGGTGGTCCGATCCGGCCACCGGCTTCCTTCTCCTCCTCCTCGTGCCTCTTCTGGCTGGCATGCTCGTCCCGGTCCTGCCCCGGCCGGCAGAGGCGGCCGGCTCCCCGGTCGCCGCCCCCCCGGCGGACCCGGGGGCACGCGCCGTCCTGGTGCTGCTCCCCTACGTGGACTGGCCGGACATGGCCTGGAGCCGGCTTCCCGCGCTCCGGCGGATGGAACAGGAGGGCGCCGTCGGGCTGGTCAACGTGCTGGTGCCGGTGCGCAACTCCCCCTCCGCGGCGGCGCTGGCGCTGGGGAGCTCCGGCATCCAGCCGACCCCTTCCGGCCTGGGGGACGCCTACCAGCGGGACGAGCGGCTGGCACCCGGCCAGCTCTCCGCCGGCGCACCGGCGGAGGATGCCTACCTCTGGCGCTACGGCCGGAGGCCGCCGGCCGGTGCCGCCATCCTCGTCCTGGGGATGGGCCCGCTGCTGAACGAGGAGGCCTCGACCGCCGGCGTGCCGCAGGTGAGGCCGCCGTTCGGCTTCCTGGGGGAGACGCTGCACCGCGCCGGCCGGCTGACGGCCGCCCTGGGCAACTCCGACGCCGCGGGCGTGCCGGACCGCTTCGCCGCCCTGGTGGCGATGGACAGGCGGTGGACGGTGGACGCTGGGCGGGTCGACGAGGGGCTCCTGGTCTCCGACCCTTCCTTCCCCGGGGGCGTCCGGACCGATCCGGGCCGGCTTCTGGCCGCCTACGACCGCCTCCCGAGCCGCACCGGCCTGGTGGTGGTCGACCCGGGTGACATGGCGCGGGTGGAGGCGGAGGCGCCGATGATGACGCCCGCCGCCCTGAAGAACGCGCGCCTGCGGGCGCTGGAGGAGGCGGACCGGCTGGTGGCCGGGCTGATGCGGCGGCTCGACCCCCGGCGGGACCTGCTGGTGGTGATGAGCCTGGCACCGAGCCCGCAGGCCGCCCAGCAGGACGCCTACCTGGTCCCCATCCTGGCCTGGGGGAAGGGGATCGCTCCCCGGACGCTCCTCACCTCCCCCACCACGCGGCAGCCGGGCGTGGTGGAGATCACCGACGTGGCGCCCACGCTGCTCGAGGCGCTGGGCGTCGCGGTGCCGGCGGACGAGCCCGCGGTCACCGGCCGGGCCATGGGCACGGTGGCGTCCCGCCAGCCGCTGGCGACGGTGGCCGGCGTCTACCAGTCCGCCCTCACCAACGCCGCTCGCCGGCCCTCGCTCCTCTACTTCTTCGTGATCAGCGGCATCGTCCTCTTCTTCGCCTCGGCGGCCGCGCTGGTGGCCATCCGGCTCAGCCTGGCCCGCACGGCGAGGCGGATCCGGAGCACCGTGCGGGCGGCGCTGGTCGTCTTCAGCGCCTCGCCCCTGGCGCTCCTGCTCCTCGCCTTCTTCCCGCAGCTGGCCCCGGCGCCGTCCATGCTCCTCTTCCTGGTCATGCTGGGTGCCATCGGCGGCCTGGCCCTGCTGCTGCCGGCCCCGCGCGGGAGGCGGCTCCTGGCACCGCTCTTCTGGATCGACCTGGCCACCGTCCTCTTCGTCCTGGGCGACCTCCTCCTGGGCTCCTGGGCCGACGCCAACTCGCCCCTGGGCTACAGCGCCCTCTACGCGGCCCGCTTCTACGGCCTGGGGAACGAGTACGGCGGCGTCCTGATCGGCGCCAGCCTGATGGGCATCACCGGCCTCGTCGACCTGCTGGGCAACCACCGCGGCTGGCGCCTGGCGGCGGTCCTCGCCTTCGCCTTCATCGCCCTGGTCCTCCTGGACCCGGAGCTGACGGCCAACTTCGGCATCGCCCTGGCGGCGCTGGTGGGCTACTTCGTGGCAGCGGTCCGGCTGGGCGGGCGCCGGCTGGGCTGGCGGGAGGCCGGGCTGGCGGTGCTCTTCCTGGCGATCGCGACGGCCGGGATGGTGGGCGTCGACCTGCTCTCCGGCCATGCCTCGCACATCGGGCGCGCCTTCGGCGAGGCGGCCCGGGGGGGCGGCGGCCTGCTCAACCTGCTCGACATCGCGCTCCGCAAGCTGGGCATGAACTGGAAGCTGATCCGGCTGACCAACTGGAGCTGGCTCTTCCTGGCCGCCCTCTTCCTCTATCTCCTGGCGGCGCTCCGCCCGGGAGGATTCGGGGAGGCCTTCGAGAAGCGCCATCCAGCGCTGGTGGCCGGTTTCGCCGGCGCGGCGCTGGGCAGCGTGGCGGCGCTGCTCTTCAACGACTCGGGCATCGTGGCGGCCGCCACCGCCATGGTCTACGTCTCGCCGCCCGCCATCGTGCTCGCGGCCTACCGCGACGGGGGCGAGGAGGCGCCGGGGGAAGTCCACGCGGAGGCGTGACCGCCTGCCGCAACTCAACGGGGGGAGCCGAGCATGGTGGAGCGACTGGTGCGCGTGGCGCTGCCGGACGGGCGGATCAGCTTCGGACGACGCCTGGGAGAGGAGATCGAGCTCCTCGGGGGCGCGCCGTGGACGGTCTGGGGCGAGCCGACGGGGGAGCGGGTGCGGGCGGAGCAGGTCCGCCTCCTGGCGCCGGTCCTGCCGGGCAAGGTGGTGGCGGTCGGCCTGAACTACCGGATGCACGCCGAGGAGATGAAGGATCGGATGCCGGACGAGCCGGTCCTCTTCCTCAAGCCGGCCACGGCGGTGATCGGGCCGGGAGAGAGGATCCGCCGCCCGGCGATGAGCGCCGAGGTCCACTACGAGGGGGAGCTGGCGGTGGTGATCGGCCGGAGGGCCTCGAACCTCGCGCCCGGCGAGGCGGAGGCGGCCATCCTCGGCTACACCTGCGGCAACGACGTGACCGCCCGCGACCTGCAGCGGAAGGACGGCCAGTGGACCCGGGCCAAGTCCTTCGACACCTTCTGCCCGCTGGGCCCCGAGGTGGTGCGCGGCATCGACCCCTCCGGGCGGGCGCTCCGCACCCGCGTCAACGGCCAGGTCCGGCAGGAGGGGAACACGGCCGACCTCCTCTTCGACGTGGCCTTCCTGGTCCGCTTCATCAGCCAGGTGATGACGCTGGAGCCGGGGGACGTCATCCTCACCGGCACCCCGGCAGGCGTCGGCCCCATCGTGGCGGGCGACGTGGTCAGCGTCGAGATCGAGGGCGTGGGCGAGCTGGTCAATCCCGTGGAATAGCGGGAAGCGTGGAAGCGAAGCGAAACCTGTGCGACAGGGAGGTCTCCCGGTGGCAATCGAACGGACCTTTGTGATGGTCAAGCCCGACGGCGTGCAGCGGGGCCTGGTGGGCGAGGTGGTCGGGAGACTCGAGCGGAAGGGGCTGAAGCCGGTGGCGATGAAACTGGTCCGCCTCGACCGCTCCACCGCCGAGGCGCACTACGCCGTCCACCGCGACAAGCCCTTCTTCCGCCCGCTGGTGGAGTTCGTCACGGCCGGGCCGGTGGTCGCCATGGTCTGGGAGGGCCCCTCGGCCGTGGAGGTGGTCCGCAACCTCCTGGGCGCCACCGACGGCCGCAAGGCGGCGCCGGGGACGCTGCGCGGCGACTTCGGCCTCGACATCCAGATGAACCTGGTCCACGGCTCCGACTCGCCGGAGAGCGCGGCGGCCGAGATCGCCCTGCACTTCCGGCCGGAGGAGATCGTGGAGTGGAGCCGGAGCTCCGAGCTCTGGCTCCACGAGGAGGGCTAGGATGCGCCTGGCGCTGATCGGCGGGACCGGCGTCTACGACCCGGCGGTGCTGGAGGCGCCGCGCGAGCTCTCGGTCGAGACGCCGTACGGGCTGGTCCACCTGGCCGCCGGCCGCTTCCCGGGGGGCGAGGAGGTCGCCTTCCTGGCAAGGCACGGCCGCCACCACAGCGTGCCGCCCCACCGCGTCCAGTACAGGGCGAACATCTGGGCGCTCCACCAGCTGGGCGTCGAACGGGTGATCGCCACGGCCGCGGTGGGTTCGCTCCGGGAGGAGCTCGGCCCGGGAACGTTCGTTCTGGTGGACCAGTTCCTCGACTTCACCCACGGCCGGCCCTCGACCTTCTTCGACCGCGAGGGCGAGGGCGTCGCCCACGTCGACGTGAGCGAGCCGTACTGCCCCGAGCTCCGGGGGCTCCTGGAGGAGGAGGCGCAGGGCCTCGGCATCCCCGTCCGGAACGGCGGCGTCTACGTCTGCACCGAGGGTCCCCGCTACGAGACGCCGGCGGAGATCCGGGCCTTCCGGCTCCTGGGGGGTGACGTGGTGGGCATGACCAGCGTGCCCGAGGTGGTGCTGGCGCGGGAGCTCGGCCTCTGCTACGCCACCGTGGCCATGGTGACCAACCTGGCGGCGGGCATCAGCGACCGCCCGCTCACCCACCGCGAGGTGAACGAGGTGATGGAGCGGAACGGCGAGCGCCTGCGGGCGCTCCTCCGCGCCACGCTGGGCCGCATCCCGACCGGGCGGAGCCGTTGCCGCTGCTCGGTCACTCCGGAGGTGTACGGCCGTTGAGCATGGTCCGCAATCCCTCGCTGGCGCCGTCCGGGCGGCGCAAGATCGCGTGGGCGGCGGCGCACATGCCCGTCCTGGAGAGCCTGGCACGGGAGCTGGAGGAGAGCGGCGAGCTGCGCGGCCGCCGGATCAGCCTCTGCCTCCACCTGGAGGCGAAGACCGCCCACCTCGCCGAGGTGCTCCACCAGGCGGGCGCGCGGGTGAGCGTGGCCGGTTCCAACCCGCTCTCCACCCAGGACGACGTGGCCGCCGCCCTGGCCGAGGCGGGGGTGGAGGTCTTCGCCTGGCGCGGCGCCACCCCGGAGGAGTACCGGGACTTCCTGGAGCGGGCGCTCGCCCAGCGGCCCGAGCTGGTCATCGACGACGGCGCCGACCTGGTCGGCCTCCTGCACAGCGAGCGGCGCGACCTCCTGGGAGGCGTCCGGGGCGGGGCGGAGGAGACCACCACCGGCATCCAGCGGCTCCGCGCCCTGGAGGCCGAGGGGCTCCTGGCCTTCCCCGTGATGGCCACCAACGACGGCCTGGCCAAGCACCTCTTCGACAACCGCTACGGCACCGGCCAGTCGACCTGGGACGCCATCATGCGCACCACCAACCTGACCGTGGCGGGGAAGACCGCCGTCGTCCTGGGCTACGGCTGGTGCGGCAAGGGCGTGGCCGCGCGGGCGGCCGGCCTGGGTGCCCGGGTGATCGTCTGCGAGGTCGACCCGGTGGCGGCCAACGAGGCGCTGATGGACGGCTTCGAGGTGATGCCGGCGCTGGAGGCGGCGGAGCGGGGCGACTTCTTCGTCACCGTCACCGGCATGCGCGAGGTGCTCCGCCGCGAGCACTTCGAGCGGATGCGCGACGGCGCCGTCCTGGCCAACGCCGGCCACTTCGACGTGGAGATCTCCAAGCCCGACCTGTCCGCCCTGGCCGTCCGCCGGGAGGAAGCGCGACCCCACGTGGAGAGCTACGTCCTGGCGGACGGCCGCCGGCTCCACCTGCTGGCGGAGGGCCGGCTGGTCAACCTGGCGGCGGGGGACGGCCACCCGGCGGAGATCATGGATCTCTCCTTCAGCCTCCAGGTGGAGGCGATCCGCTACGTGGCCCGCCACGCCGACGAGCTGGGGCCGCGGCTGGTCCCCATCCCGCGGGAGCTGGACGAGCGGGTCCTCGGCCGGCGCCTGGCTGCGCTGGGCGTCCGCATCGACCGCCTTACGCCGGAGCAGGAAGCCTATCGCCGGAGCTGGAGGGTCTAGGGATGGACGAGCGGCGAGCGGCGGCGAGCCCCCCGCTGGAGGCGGCGCTGGCCATCGAGGGCGCCACGCTGGTGGACCCGGAGCTGGGCGTGGTGGAGGACGCCCTCCTCCTGGCCGATCCCGCGCGCATCCTCTGGGTGGGGGCGCGGTCGCAGGCGCCGGCCTGGCGGCTCCGCCCGGCGGGGGAGAGGGTGGGGGCGCGGGGCCGCTTCCTGATGCCGGGGATGGTGAACGCCCACTCCCATGCCGCCATGACCCTGATGCGCGGCTACGCCGACGACCTGAGCCTGATGCCCTGGCTCGAGACGCGCATCTTCCCCGTCGAGGCGCGGCTCCGGCCGGAGGACACCTACTGGGGGGCGCTCCTGGCGGCGGTGGAGATGCTGGAGGCGGGCGTCACCGCCTTCGCCGACATGTACTTCTTCATGGAGGAGACGGCGCGGGCGGTGGTGGAGGCGGGCGGCCGCGCCGTCCTCGCCCGCGGCATGGTGGAGCCGGGCGACGGGAGCGGCGAGCGCGCGCTGGCCGAGGCGGAGGCGCTCTTCCGCGACTGGCACGGCGCGGCGGGCGGGCGCATCCGGGTGATGCTGGGCCCGCACGGCGTCTACACCACCACGCGCGCCTTCCTGGGGCGGGTGGCGGAACGGGCGGCGGCGCTGGGCGCCCGGGTCCACATCCACCTCTCGGAGAACGACGACGAGAACCGCCGGAGCCAGGCGACGTACGGGAAGAGCCCGGCGGAGGTCTGCGCCGAGACCGGCCTCTTCCAGGTGGGCTGTCTGGCGGCGCACTGCGTCAAGGTGAGCCCCCGCGACATCGAGCTCCTGGCCGAGCACCGGGTCGGCGTCGCCCACAACCCCGTCTCCAACCTGAAGCTGGCCAGCGGCATCGCCCCGGTGGTCGAGATGCGGCGGGCGGGGGTGACCGTCGGCCTGGGCACCGACGGGGCGGCCAGCACCAACCGCCTGGAGATGTTCGAGGAGATGCGCCTTGCCTCCATCCTGCAGAAGGTCCGCCTCGACGACGCCGCGGCGCTCCCCGCGCGGGAGGCGTTCGCCATGGCGACGCTGGAGAGCGCACGGGCGCTGGGCTGGGCGGAGGAGATCGGCAGCCTGGCCCCCGGCAAGGCGTGCGACGCCGTCCTGGTGGATCCGGCGCGGACGGCGGCGCTGGCACCGCTCTTCGACCCCTTCTCGGCCCTGGTCTACGCGGCCGAGCCGGCGGCGGTGGAGTCGGTCTGGGTGGCGGGGCGGAGGGTGGTGGAGGACGGCCACGTCCGGACGGTGGACGTGGAGCGCCTCCGCCACGAGGTGGGCCGGCGCGCCGCCTTCCTGACGCGGGAGGAAGCGTGACCTTGCCCCGGCGCCGCCTCATCCTGGTGCGACACGGGGAGACGGTCTACAACCGGAGCGGGCGCTACCAGGGTCACACCGACGTGCCGCTCAGCGAGGAGGGACGCCGGCAGGCGGTGGCGGTGGCGGAGCGCTTGGCGGGCCTCGCCGTGGCCGCCGTCTGGTCCTCCGACCTCTCCCGCGCCCGGGAGACGGCGGAGACCATCGCCCGCCCGCACCGGCTCGAGGTCCGGGTCGACCCGGACCTGCGCGAGATGTCCTTCGGCGCCTGGGAAGGGTTGACGCGGGAGGAGATCGAGGCCCGCTACGGCGAGGACTGGCGGCTGTACGTGGAGGACGCCACCCGCCACGCGCCCACCGGGGGCGAGACCCTGGCCCAGCTGGAGACCCGTGCCGCGGGCGCGCTGCGGCGGGCGCTGGCCGACCTGGAGCCCCCGCGCGAGGAAGGGGAGCGCGGACGGCGGAGGGGTGCGCTCCTCCTGGTCTCGCACGGCGGCACCATCAAGGTGATCGCTTCCCACCTGATGGGATGGAACCTCCACCAGCGCTACCGGCTGGTGCTGGACAACACCTCGGTCAGCGTGCTGGACGTGGATCCGGAGCGGCCGGAACGGAGCAGGCTCCTCCGCTGGAACGACACCGCCCACCTGGGCCTCGGCCTCTGACCGGGCGAGGCATGGATCGGCCGCCGCCCCCATAGGCTCGGAGCAGCCGGACGTGAAAGCGGGTGGAGGCCGTGTCGGCCGCGCGCCATCTGTTCGCGCTGCTCCTCGGGGGAGTGCTGGCCGGCCTGGCCGCGCTGGTCCTCTTCCTGGCGCTCAGCGCGGGGCGGGAGCTCTTTGCGCCCGCCTACTGGCTCTATCTCTTCCCGGCGCTCCTGAACGGGACGGAAGGGCCGCTGCTTCCGCTCTTCCTGCTCCTGGGGGTGCTGGGGCTCGGCTTGGCCGAGCTGGGGCTCCTCCTGCCCCGGCCGCTCCCGGCCGCCCTGCGCGGGTTCCTGGGCGGCCTCCTGGTCTCCTTCGGATATGTGCTGGCGGTGATCAGCTCCCATCCCCTCCCCTGGCGCGGCTTCTGGGCCTCGCTGGCCTACGCCCACCTCTCCATCCTCCAGTTCTGCCTGCCCGTGGCGGCGGCGGTGGCGCTGGTGGCGGGGAAGGTACAATGGGCCGGGGGTGGCGCTCTCGCGTCGTTTCGTCGCCTTTGACACCGAGACCAGCGGGCTCGACCCGGCCCGGGACCGGATCCTCCAGCTCGGCGCCGTCCGCTGGGAGGCAGGCGGCGTCCGCCAGCGCTTCCGCCGCCTGATCCGCTTCGACGGCGACCTCCCCCTGGCGGTGCTCCGCCTCACCGGCCTCCGACCGGAGGAGCTGCGCGCCGCCTCCCCGGCGGCCGAGGTGCTGCGCGACTTCGTCGCCTTCGCCGGGGAGGACCCGCTGGTGGCGCACAACGCCTCCTTCGACCTCGCCTTCCTGGACCGCGCCCTGGACCGGGAAGGCTTCTCCCCGCTGCCCAACCGCTGCTACGACACGCTGGAACTGGCCCGCCTGGTCGACCCGCTCCGCGCCAGCCACCAGCTGGGCCAGCTGGCGCGGGCCTACGGCCTGGAGCTGGAGCGGGCGCACGACGCGGAGGCCGACGCCGAGGCGACGGCACACCTCTTCGCCCGCCTCCAGGAACGGCTCGGGCAGCTCCCCGCCGAGTTGCGCCAGACGCTCCTGGCCTGGCTTCTCCCCACCGACTCGCCCGTCGTGGATCTGCTCCTGGAGGTGGTGGCGCCCGCTGCGGAAGGGGGTGCTCCTGCAGCCGCCCGCGCCGGATCCTCCCGGCCCCGGGTGATCCTGGCACCCGAGCCGGCGGAAGGCGGGGTCGAAGAGCTCGCCGGGACGGCGGTCGACCCCGGGCGCGACCTGGTCCTGGCCGGTGGCGGGGAAGGGAGTCTGGCGGGACGGCCTCCCCGGCCGCCGGCTGCGGAAGAGCTCTTCAGCGCCGGCGGCCTGCTGGGACGGCTGGAGGGGTTCGAGACCCGCCCGGGACAGGCGGCCATGGCCACGGCGGTGGCCCGCGCCCTGGATCGCCGGCTGCACCTGGTGGTGGAGGCCGGCACCGGGACGGGCAAGTCGCTCGCCTACCTGGTGCCGGCGCTCCTCTTCGCCCGCCGGCAGCGGCAGCGCGTGGCGGTGGCCACCCATACGGTCAACCTCCAGGAGCAGCTCTGGGAGAGGGAGCTCCCGTGGCTGGCGCGGCACCTGCCCGTCCCCTTCCGGGCGGCGCTGGTCAAGGGACGCAGCCAGTACGTCTGCCTCCTGCGCTGGGAACGGCTGACGAGCGACCCCTCCGCGGTGGAGGAGCGCGAGCGACCGGCGCTGGCGCGCCTGAGCAGCTGGCTGGCCCAGACCCGGCGGGGGGACCGGAGCGAAGCCCCGCTCTACGGCGAGGAGGAGCAGCGCCTCTGGTCGCGCCTGGAGGTGGACGCCCAAGCCTGCCTGGGCCCGGAGTGCCGCTGGGCGGACCGCTGCTTCTGGTTCCGCGCCCGGCGCGAGGCGGAACGGGCCGACCTCCTGGTGGTCAACCACTCGCTGCTGCTCTCCCACTACGCCGCGGGCGAGCAGGTCCTGCCCCCTTTCGCGCACGCGGTGATCGACGAGGCCCACCACCTGGCCGAGGAGGCGGCGCGCCACTTCGGCGTCCGTCTCTCCGCGGACGAGGCGGAGGAGAACCTGGACCGGCTCCTGGCCCGCCGCCGCGGCCTCCTGGCCGCCCTCGCGGCGCTGGCCTCGGCACCGGCGGCAGGCGCCGGCCCGGGCGAGGCGGTGGAACGCGTCCGCCAGGCCGCGGAAGAGGCGCGCCAGGCGGGCCGGCTCGTCTGGCAGGCGCTGGCCGCTCGCCTGACCGGGGGAAGCGAGGGCGGCCAGGGCGGCGCCGAGCGGCTCCCGAGCCGCTTCTGGCAGGAAGGAGCGGTGGCGGATCTGGCCGGCACCTGGCGGGATCGCCTCCGCCGGCTGGCGTCCGAGCTCGACCGGCTGGCCCAGCAGCTGGCCCAGCGGTCCCTTTCCTCCCGTCAGCTGCGGCCCGAGACGCGCCTGGAGCTGGAGGCCGCGAGGAGCGAGACGGCACGGGAGCTGGCCGCCCTGGAGACGATCCTGAACGCCGACCCGGAGGCGACGGTGGTCTGGCTGGAGGGCGCGACCCGCCGGCGGGGCGGGCGGCAGACGGTGACGCCGGTGCTGGCCGCGGCGCCCTTCGAGGCGGGGCCGCTCCTCCGCCGGCACGTCTGGGAGAACCTGGAGGGTGCCGTCCTCACCTCGGCCACGCTGACGGTGGCGGGGCAGTTCGCTCCGCTCCTGGACGCGCTCGGTCTGGAAGAGGACGATCGCCTGGAGACGCTGCAGGTGGAGTCGCCCTTCCACTACCGCGAGCAGGCGCTCCTCGCCGTCCCCAACGACATGCCCGACCTGGGCCGGGAGCCGGAGGCCTCCCGCGCGGTGGCGCGCTTCCTGGAGGCGCTCCTCCGCCGGACCGGGGGGCGGACGCTGGTCCTTTTCACCTCGCACCGCATGCTCCGCACGGTCTATTTCCAGCTCAAGCCGCGGCTGGAGGCGGAAGGGATCGAGCTTCTCGCCCAGGGGCTGGACGGGAGCCGGAGCCGGCTGGCCGAGGCGCTCCGGGCCGACCAGGGGAGCGTCGTCTTCGGATCCAGCAGCTTCTGGGAGGGCGTGGACATCCCCGGCGAGGCGCTCAGCTGCGTGGTGATGGTGAAGCTGCCCTTCGCGCCGCCCACCTCGCCCATCCTGGCGGCGCGGAGCGAGGCGTGCAGCCGCGCGGGGGGGAACGGCTTCCTCAGCGTGGCGGTGCCGGACGCGGTCATCCGCTTCAAGCAGGGCTTCGGCCGGCTGATCCGGCGGGCCAGCGACCGGGGCGCCGTGGTGGTGCTCGATGCTCGCCTCGTGGACGCGCGCAAGAGTTATGGACAGATTTTCCTGGAATCGCTGCCGGGGCCCGAGGTGCTGGTGGCCCCGTCGGCCGCGGTGATCGAGAAGGTGGCGGCGTGGCTGGGAGAGGCAGCGGCTCCTCCGGCCGGCTCCGCCGCCGGAATCTGACGCGATACGAGCGCGGCGAAGGGCGCATCGTAGGGTTGTCGGCGGCGCGCCCCGACTCGAGGGGAGTGGAAGATGGCGAGGCATGGCAGCCGTCGCGTCGACAACCCTCAAGCCGAGCAGGGGCTCGACCGGCTGAAGTACGAGGTCGCCGACGAACTGGGCCTTCGCGACGAGATCCGCCGCCGTGGGTGGGAGCGGATGACCACCCAGGAAGTGGGCAAGATCGGCGGCGGCATGGTGCGGCGCATGATCCGCTTCGCGGAGGAGCGACTCGGCCGGTCGAGGTAAGGGCAGGGCGACCCGGGATCGCACGGCCCGACGAGGCCGGTTCGCCGGTGGCGAGCCGGCCTCTCGTCATGGGACGGCCCGGCCTCCGCATAGGAGCGGAGGGGGAGATCGGGTGCGGACGAGCGACTCCGAGAGCGCCCTCACGCCGGTGGCGATCCTGGAGGGGGTGGCGGTCGCCTTCCTGACCGCGGGGCTGCTGGCGCTGGCGCTGACCGTGGTCGCCCACGCCAGCGGGCTGAGCGACCCGCTGCTCGACCGGATCGGTTTCTTCGCAGGCTTCCTGGCACCGCTGGCGGGGGGCGCGACGGCGGGGAGGGCGGCCGACCGGATGGGCTGGCTCCATGGTGCCGCGGTGGGCCTGGCCTACGTGCTTCTCCTCCTCGTCGCCGACTGGGCGGTGGGGAGCGCCGGCATGGGCGGCAGCCTCCTGCGCGACGCCGGGCTGGCCCTCGGCCTGGGCGCGGTGGGCGGGATGCTGGGCGTGGCGATATAGAGAAGGCGGCACCGTGACGAACGGCGAAATCCCCTCCCTCGGGTCGGCAGAGACCACCGAAGGAGGGATCTTCGTTGGAGCGCTTGCAGAACCTGATCGGAGGGCGGTGGGTGGACGCCACGGGCGGCGAGACCTTCGCCAGCATCAACCCCGCCAACGGCGAGGTGGTGGCCGAGGTGCCGGCCTCGACGCCCGAGGACGTGGACCGGGCCGTCGAGGCCGCCCGCGAGGCCTACCGCTCCTGGCGACTCTACCCGGCCCCGCGCCGCGCCGAGATCCTCTTCCGGGCCGCCGAGCTGATGATGCAGCGGAAGGAAGAGCTGGCGCGCGCCATGACCCGCGACATGGGGAAGGTCCTCACCGAGTCGCGCGGCGAGGTCCAGGAAGGCATCGACATGACCTACTACATGGCCGGCGAGGGCCGCCGCCTCGCCGGCGAGGTGGTGCCGGCCGAGAGCCCCGACAAGTTCGCCATGGCCCAGCGCGACCCCATCGGCGTGGTCGCCGCCATCACCCCCTGGAACTTCCCCTTCTCCATCGCCACCTGGAAGCTGATGCCCGCCCTCGTCGCCGGCAACACCGCGGTCTTCAAGCCGGCCAGCGACGCTCCGCTCCTCGGCTACCTGCTGGCCCGGATCCTGGAGGAGGCCGGCCTCCCGCCGGGGGTGCTCAACGTGGTCTTCGGCTCCGGCGAGGCGGTGGGCGACGCGCTCCTCCGCCACCCCGGCGTCGACCTGGTCTCCTTCACCGGCTCCAACGCGGTGGGCCGGCACGTGGCGCGGACCGCCGCCGAGGGGATGAAGCGCTACCACCTGGAGCTGGGCGGCAAGAACGCCATCACCGTCCTGGACGACGCCGACCTGGACCTGGCCGTGCAGGGGATCCTGTGGAGCGCCTACGGGACGACGGGCCAGCGCTGCACGGCCGGCTCGCGGGTGATCGTCCAGCGCGGCATCCACGACGCGCTCATCGAACGGCTGAAGGAGGGCGCGCGCAGGCTCCGCCTGGGCGACGGCCTCGACCCCGAGACGGAGGTGGGCCCGCTCATCAACCGGCGCGCCGTGGAGAAGACCGACCGCTACGTCCAGATCGGCCAGGAAGAGGGGGCGGTCCTGGTCACGGGCGGCCACCCGGTCCGCGAGGGGGAGCTCTCGCGTGGCTTCTTCTACGAGCCCACCATCTTCGACCAGGTGGGGCCCCGCTTCCGCATCGCGCAGGAGGAGATCTTCGGCCCGGTGCTCTCGGTCATCCCGGTGGACTCGCTGGAGGAGGCCGTCGAGGTCAACAACTCCGTGGAGTACGGGCTCTCTTCCAGCATCTTCACCCGGGACGTCAACAAGGCCTTCCGGGCCATGCGCGACCTGACCACCGGCATCGTCTACGTCAACGCCGGCACCATCGGCGCCGAGATCCAGCTGCCCTTCGGCGGCACGCGCGGGACCGGCAACGGCCACCGCGAGGCCGGCCGCGCCGCCCTGGAAGTCTACACGGAGTGGAAGGCCATCTACGTGGACTACAGCGGCAAGCTCCAGCGGGCGCAGATCGACCGCTGACCGGAATAAGGGGAGCGAAGCAGGGGAAGGGATTGGGGCGGGAGGTGGAACGCGTGCCGCCTTCGCAGCCGCACGCTCCGCGGCCCCTTCTCAGGCCCCTGCTTCTCTCCCTTCTTCCCGCCGCGCTCCTCGCGGCGGGGGGGTGCTCCTCGCTGCCCGTGGAGCAGCGGACCGTGGTGACCGCCCATCCCTACTACTACGACCCCGGGACGATCCGGGTGCGCGCGGGCACCCCCGTCCGCATCCGGATCAAGGCCTACGACCAGCGCGCCTACGGCTTCCGCGTCGAGGGTCTGGGGCTGCGGGCCCGGGTGCCCGCGGGCGGGGACTCCGAGATCCGCTTCACCCCGGAGAGTCCCGGCACCTACACGATCCGGAACGACCTGGACTGCGGGGAGCCCTGCCGCTCCATGCGAGGCCTCCTGATCGTCGAGCCGAGGCAGGGGAGCGGAGGCGGGGGCAGGCAGTCGGCCGGACGGTAAGTGCGCGAACCTTCCGTCCCTTTCCGTCCCTTTCCGTCCCTTTGCGCTACGATACCGGTCAGGAAGGCGGAAGGGGGCGGAGAAGGTGCTCCTGATCTACCCGCTGGTGGTGGCGGTGGTCTCCGCCGCCTTCGGCGCCGCCACGCTCCGGCAGTACCTGGAACGGCGGCGTCCCCACCAGCTGCTCTGGACCATCTCGCTGGCCATGGGCTTCCTGGGCGCCCTGGGCTACCTGGTGGCGCTGAAGACGGGCAGCCTGGCCTGGTTCCGCGTCTACTACCTCTTCGGCGCCATGCTGATGGCCGCCTACCTGGGGCTGGGCAGCGTCTACCTCCACGATCGCGGAGGTCGCTGGGCGCGCCCGCTCCTGGTGGCGGTCCTCCTTCTCTCGCTGGTGGGGGCGGTGGCGCTCGCCCTGACCCCCGGTGACGCCGCCGCGGTGGCGCGGCTGGACGGTGGCCCCGGGACCGAGGTGCTCCGCCTGACGGAGAATCCCGTCGCCCTGATCGACCTCATCCTGCTCAACACCTTCGGCCTGGTGGCGGTGGCCGGGCTCGCCCTCTACTCGGCCTGGGAGCTTCACAGGAAGCAGGCCAGCGGCCCGTTCGCGGAGGGGAACCTGCTGATCGCCGCCGGGACCGTGCTCCTGGGCGCGGCCGGATCCCTGGCCCGCCTCGGCCAGCCGGTCTGGTTCTGGCCGTTGATGGCCCTGGGCTTCGTCGTCCTCTACGTCGGCTTCGTGGTGATCAACCTGGCATCGGCGGCGCGGCAGGCGCCCCGCACGGCGTCGCAAAAGGCGAGCGGCTAGCGGGGTCGACGACCCCGCCGGGCGGGGCAGGCCGGGGGAGGCGAGCCGCCCCAGCCCCGCATCCGTCGCACGGCGCGGGTTCCGGCACGGGCGTCAGAGCGGGGCGCGGCGCAGGGGCATGGTCATGCAGCGCGGCCCGCCCCGGCCCCGCGAGAGCTCGCCGCCGGGGATCACCTCGACCCGGACGCCGTGGCGCTCCAGCTCCCGGTTCGAGATCTCGTTCCGCTCGTAGGCGACGATCCGGCCCGGCTCCAGCGCCAGCGTGTTCGCTCCGTCGTTCCACTGCTCCCGGGCGGAGGCCACGGGGTCGTTCCCGCCGGTGGGGATCAGGTCCACCCCCCCGCCAACCTCCCGTTCCAGCGCCTTCCGGAGCCCCTCCACCCGCGCCACCTCCGGCCGGCCGTCCCGGCCCGGGAGGAGCGTGAAGACGCGCAGGCCGCGCTCCACCACCACTTGGTGGACAGCGACCTGCCGCGGGGCGACCACGGTCAGAACCGTGTCCAGGTGCATGAAGGCGCGGTGGCGAGGAAGCTCCACCGCCAGCACCCTGCCCGCCACCCCGGCGGCGAAGAGCCTGGCCGCCACCGTCTCCACCGCCCTGGCGCCGGTCCGCTCGCCCATGCCGATGGCCACCGTCTCGGGCGAGAGGACCAGGATGTCGCCACCCTCGACGGGGTAGGGGAGGTCCCGCTCGTACCAGCGGGGGACCTCCCCCCGGGCGAAGAGCGGGTGATGGCGGACCACCGCCTCCAGCAGGAGACTCTCCCGGCGCCTCGCCTCGCTGGCCATCCGGCTGACCAGCACGCCGCCTCCCACCACGGCGGCCGGATCGCGCATGAAGTAGAGGTTGGGGAGCGGCTCGAGGACGAAGGGGGTGGAGGGCTCGAGGAGGTCGACCAGCCGCCGCCGCGAGAGGGCGGGAAGCTCGCTCCGCCGCACGCCGCCCACCAGCGCCTCCACCAGCTCGGCCGCCGGCAGCTCGCCCAGATGGTCCGCCAGCAGCCGCGCCTCCTCCTGCCAGGGGTCGTCCAGGGGGTAGCCGCTCTCCCGGAGGAACGCCCGGATGAAGGGCCGGCGCACCTCCGCCTCCGCCAGCACCTCGGCGAGGAGCTCCTCCACGTACAGCACCCGGACGCCGTGCCGCCGGAGCACGCGGACGAAGGCGTCGTGCTCCCGCCGCATGGCGGGAAGGTAGGGGATGTCCTCGAAAAGGAGCGCATGGAGCCGCTCGGGCGTCAGGTTCTCGATCTCCCGGCCCGGCCGGTGGACCATCACCAGTTCCAGCCGCCCGATCTCCGAACGGACGTCCAGGCGGCCCACCCGATCACCCCTGCCGGCTGCCTCTCCCGCCCGCGTTTGCACCGCCCGTCCCGCCTCCTTACGATACCCGTGAGATGAGGCTGCGCTGACTCGACCGAGACCCTGTCGGCTCTACCCGCTGGAGAGCATCCCCGGTGGCGGGCTGGCGGTAACCGTGGGAGCCGAATGGGACGGGGTCACGCTCCAGACCTTCTGGCGGAGCGGATTGGGCCTCTCGCTCCGCCTCTTCCGCCACTTCAAGCGCGACGGCGCGATCCTGCGCCTTCGCCGCGACGAGGAAGGGCGATGGGAGCGGCTGCGCGCTCCCGACCGGGTGGGCGCGGGCGACCGGCTCCGCCTGCTTCCTCCGCGCGAGGAGAGCCGGGTGGAACCGGAGGCGCTGCCCCTCCGGGTGGTCTGGGAGGATGCGGCGCTCCTGCTGGTGCAAAAGCCGGCCGGGCAGGTGGTGCACCCCACCCACGGCGTCCGCGCGGGCACGCTGGCCAACGCTGTGGCCGCCCACCTGGCGAGAGCGGGGGCGGGGGAGGGGAGGGGGATCCACCCCGTCCACCGCATCGACCGGGTGACCAGCGGTCTCGTCCTCTTCGCCCGCAGCCAGCTGGCCCACGACCGCCTGACCGGGCCGGGCGGCTGCGGTCTCAGCCGCTTCTACCTGGCCCTCGCCCAGTGGCCGCCGGCGGGGAGCCGGCCCCTTCCGCGCCTGGTCGAGGCGCCGCTCAGCCGGCAGCCGGGCTCGGCGCGCCGCCTGGCGGGAGCCGGCGGGCGGTGGGCCCGGACGCGTTTTCGTATAATGCAAACAGGGGAGGGGTGGGCGCTCCTCCTGGTCCGCCCCGAGACGGGGCGGATCCACCAGATCCGCGCCCACCTCGCCTGGGCGGGCTGCCCCATCCTGGGCGACGCGCTCTACGGGGCGGAACGCGGCTGGCCGGGCGAGGGGAGCGCCATCGCGCTCCACGCCTGGCAGCTCGCCTTCCGCCATCCGCTCGACGGCCGCCCGCTCCGCTTCCGGCTGCCCCCGCCCGCCGCCTGGAAGCCCTGGCTGGAGGCGGCGGGACCCTCAGGAAGGAGGCTTCTCCATGGACTCCGCGCAGTCTGACCGCGACGACGACCCCGGCGCCATGGCGCCGGACCCGGGCGAACCGCGCCCGCCCGAGGCTTCCGCTTCCGAGCTGGTGCTGATGGTGGAGCCGTCGGACGCCAACGCGCTGGGCGTCATGCACGGCGGCCGGCTCCTCTACCTCATGGACGAGGTGGGCGGGATCTGCGCCATGCGCCACGCGCACCGGCCCGTGGTCACCGTGGCCATGGACGAGGTGGTCTTCCACCAGCCTCTTCCTGTCGGCCAGGCCGTGGTGCTGGAGGCGCGGCTCAACTGGGTCGGCCGCACCTCCATGGAGGTCGAGGTGACCGTCTGGTCCGAGGATCTGCTGGCGGACAAGCGGCTCCTGACCACGACCGCGTATCTGACCTACGTGGCCCTGGACGAGAACCGGCGGCCGGCCCCGGTCCCGCCGCTGGAGCTGGCGACCGAGGAGGACCGGGAGCGCTTCGCCGCCGGCGAGGCGCGCCATCGCGAGCGCCTGGCGCGGCAGGCCGCGCGCGCGCAGAACCGCAGGTCGTGAGCCGTGGGAGGGGAGTCCCCTCCTTCCTTTGTTTACATAATGCACCTTATGGGAAGTGTGGACGGGCATACCCGGCGGGCCGTCCCCGGTCCCTCGGAGCCTCCTCCCGGCGGTGCGACAGCTCTCCGACCGCCACCACCGCAATCCCCCGGCGTCCATGGCCTCAATACGGATGACGCGCCTCCAGCAGCACGGGCAGCCAGCGCTTCACCTCGGCAGCCGTGCCGGGGCCGAGGATCGGCTCGTAGCCGCCGCCAGGCACCTCCGTGCTCGCCAGGAGGCGGCCGCCCTCGCGGTAGTCGGGCGGTGGGAAGCTGAACCAGGTCGCAGCCGGGTGGTCCGGGGCCGGCGCCACGCGGTACGGGTAGTAGCCCTCCACGTCGAACTGGAGTCCCCACGCCTGGCTGTCGCTCCGTCCCTGCGGATCCGGCTCCACCGCGAAGCCGCGCTCCGAGAGGAGCCGGGCGAGGAGCGGGCGGTCCACCTGGAAGGGGAGCCGGACCCGCACCTCGCCGTCCTCCAGCCGGCACTCCAGCCGCGCGCCCTGCCACTCCAGCCAGCCGCTCCGGTCGTCCAGCAGCTCGAGGCGGAGCGGCTCTTCGCCGCCTGGGCCGATGCCCACCGCCACCCTCACCCACCCCGTCCCCCAGTCTTCCCGCCCGCGCGGCCGGAGTTGCGACCGGCCGGCCGGCGCCCGGCGCCCATCGGACCGAACGGGCGGAAGAGCCGAAGAACAGCGGGCTCCCGGGGCGATCTCCGGGAGCCCGTTGTACGGCGCTTCCTCCCCGGCCCCGGGCTCAGGCCCTGGCCATCGCGGCCAGGCGTCGCCCGGCCCGGATCGCCCCCAGGTCGAGAGGCAGAAGGTCGTGGTGGCGCTTGGAGATCACCCGCGGGAGGGCGTCCTCGACGGCCGCCTGGCTCAGGATCGGGTGGAGCTCCAGCCAGGCGCCCAGCATCACCATGTTGGCGACGCGGGGCTCGCCCAGCCGGTGGGCTTCCTCCAGCGCGGGGACGGCGAGGAGACGGACGTCCTGCCGCTCCACCGCCGGCTCCAGGCCGGCCTCCGCCAGGATCTCGCCGCCCGGCTGGACCCGGCCGGCGAACTTGAGGAGCGAGGGCAGGTTGAAGGCGATCAACGTCTGCGGGTGGCCCACCAGCGGGCAGGCCACCGGCTCGTCCGAGAGGATCACGTGGCAGTTGGCGGTTCCGCCCCGCTGCTCAGGGCCGTAGGAAGGCAGCCAGGAGACCTCGTAGCCCTCGCTCATGCCGGCGCGGGCGATGATCATCCCCAGGCTGAGCACCCCCTGTCCGCCGAAGCCCGCGACGACCAGCGTCTGCTCCATCTCAGCGCACCCCCTCCGGCTTGCGGAACTCGCCCAGCGGGTAGTGCGGGACCATCCGGTCGCGGATGAAGTGGAGCGCCTCCACCGGTTCGAGCCCCCAGTTGGTCGGGCAGCTGGAAAGCAGTTCCACAAGGCTGAAGCCCCGCCGCTCCAGCTGCGCCTGGAAGGCCTTGCGGATGTAGCGCTTGGCCTGGAGGATGTGGGCCGTGTCGTGAAGGGAGCCGCGGGCGATGTAGGCCGGCCCGTCCAGCGCGTTCAGCAGCTCCGCCACGCGGATGGGGTGGCCGGCCTTGACCGGGTCGCGGCCCAGGGGGGTGGTGGTCGTCCGCTGGCCCACCAGGGTGGTGGGCGCCATCTGGCCGCTGGTCATGCCGTAGTTGGCGTTGTTGATGAAGAGGACGGTGATGTTCTCGCCGCGTGCCGCCGCGTGGACGATCTCGGCCGTGCCGATGGCGGCCAGGTCGCCGTCGCCCTGGTAGGCGAAGACCACCCGGTCCGGGAGCACCCGCTTGATCGCCGTCGCCACCGCCGGCGCGCGGCCGTGCGCCGCCTCCTGCATGTCCACCAGGAAGTACTTGTAGGCCAGGACCGAGCAGCCTACGGAGGCGACGCCCACGGTCCGCTCCAGGAGACCCAGCTCCTCCAGCACCTCGCCCACCAGCCGGTGGGCCACGCCATGGGTGCAGCCGGGGCAGTAGTGGGTGACCGCATCGGGTCGCAGGGCCCGCGTCGGCTCGAAGACCGGGCGCAGGGTGATGCTCATGGGGATGCCTCCTCCCTTCCGGCCCCGCTCAGCGGCCGGGGCGCACCGGATGCGGCGCCGCTTCGGCCGCCATCCGGCGGACCGCCTCCGTCGCCTCCTCCACCTCGGGGACGACGCCGCCGGTCTTGCCGAAGAAGCGGACGGGGACCGCGCCCTCCACGGCCAGGCGGACGTCCTCCACCATCTGGCCGGCGCTCATCTCCATGGCGAGGATGCCGCGCACGGAGGCGGCCCGGCGGGCCAGCGCCCGCGAGGGGAAGGGCCAGAGGGTGATCGGCCGGAAGAGACCGACCCGGAGGCCCTGGCGCCGCAGCTGCCGGATGGCCGCCAGGGCGATGCGGGCCATGCTGCCGTAGGCGACCACCAGCCAGTCGGCGTCCTCCGCCTCCCGCTCCTCCCAGCGCGTCTCCTCCGCCTCGATCCGCCGGTACTTGGCCTGGAGCCTCTGGTTGTGCGCCCAGAGGTCCTCGGGCGCCAGGTAGAGCGAGTGGACCACGTTGGGCTCGCGCCGCCCCGCCCCCCTCCCCACCGTCGCCCAGGGCTTGGGGGGGAGGCTCTCCAGGCTCCGGGCCGGCGGCAGCTCCACCGGCTCCATCGCCTGGGCCAGGATGCTGTCGGCCAGGATCAGGACCACGTTCCGGTAGCGGTCGGCCAGGTCGAAGGCTTCGTAGACCAGGTCGGCCGCCTCCTGCGGGCTGGAGGGTGCGAGGACGATCAGCCGGTAGTCGCCGTGGCCGCCGCCCTTCGTCGCCTGGAAGTAGTCGGACTGGGCCGGCTGGAGGCCGCCCAGTCCCGGGCCGCCCCGGACCACGTCGACCACGACCGCCGGCAGCTCGGCGCCGGCCAGGTAGGAGAGCCCCTCCTGCATCAGCGAGAAGCCGGGGCTGGAGGTGGCGGTCATGACCCGCGCGCCCGCCCCGGCCGCGCCGTAGACCATGTTGATGGCCGAGACCTCGCTCTCGGCCTGAAGGAAGACCCCTCCGTGCTCCTCCAGGTGCTTGGCCATGTACTCCAGGAGCTCGCTCTGCGGCGTGATGGGGTAACCGAAGAAGTAGCGGCAGCCGGCGCGGATGGCCGCCTCCGCCATCGCCTCGTTCCCCTTCGTCAACTCGCGTTCGCCCACGGTCTTTCCTCCCCCCTGGGGCCCCCTGCACCGGGCTCAGCGCGCGGGCACCGTCGCTTCCGCCGGGCGGTAGACGCGGATCACCAGGTCCGGGCAGATGACGCCGCAGAGCCCGCAGCTGACGCACTTCTCGGGTCTCGCCAGGTAGGCCGGACGATAGCCCATGCGGTTGCTCTCCTCCCGCTGGGCCAAGGCCGCCTCCGGGCAGGCGTCGACGCAGAGCCCGCAGCCCTTGCAGCGCTCCGAGTCGAAAAGCACGCGATGCAACCGCCTCGCCTCCTCCCAGGCCAACGTAGCCCTGGCCGGCAGGGCGAGGAATTGCCGCCTCGGGCGATCTTTCGCCACCAGGAAGGGGATTGCGGGGTGCGCGAGGCGGGGCGCGCGGGGAAGGGGCGGGGGCGATGCGCGGGGGTCAGGCGTCCAGGAGCCGCACCACTTCCTCCACGATCCGCCCGGGCTCGCTCATGCGGCCGATCCCGACCTGCTCCTCGGCGAGCCGGCCCACCTCCGGTCCCACGAAGCGGACGCCCACCTCGCGCAGGAGCGCCACGTTCCGCTGCGTGATGGGGTGGGTCCACATGCGGCTGTTCATGGCCGGCGCCACCAGCAGGGGCACCTCCGGAAAGGAGGCGAGGAGCACCGCCCCCAGCAGGTCGTCGGCCAGCCCCGCCGCCGCCTTGGCCAGGAAGTGGGCGGTCGCCGGCGCCACCAGCACCATCTCCGCCCAGTGCGCCAGCTCCAGGTGGATGAGCGACGGCTCCCGTGCGGGACCCAGCAGGCTCTCGTGGACCGGCCGGCCGGCCACCGTCTCCAGCGTCAGCGGCGTCACGAACTCCGTCGCCCCGCGGGTGAGGATCACCTCCACCTCGGCGCCCTCGGTGCGAAGCCGCCGGATCAGCTCCGGCACCTTGTACGCGGCGATGCCGCCCGTCACGCCCAGGAGGAGGCGCCGCCCGTCCAGCCGCGGGCGCGCCCCCTCGCCCCCCCCGCTCAACCCCGACCGCCTCCGGGACGCCCGCAGCTCTCCACCGGCTCCCGCCTGGGCGCCAGGCGGGCCTCGATCCGCTCCAGCAGGAGGGCGGCCAGTTCGGCGTTGGTCTCGCTCCGCCGCACCTCGCCCCCGTGCGGGTCGACCAGGTAGGTGACGTGGCGGTCGGCGCCGACCTGGCGGAGGCTGTTGGCCACCACCAGGTCGGCCCCGTGGCGGGCGGCCGCCTCCCGCGCCGCCCGCACCAGCTCCTCCGGCTCCTCCCCCGCCTCCAGCTTGAAGGCGACCAGGAAGATCCCCGGCGCCCAGCGGCGGATCTGCTCCACCACCTTGGGCGTGGGCACCAGGCGGACCCACCACTCGCCTCGCGACGAGACCTTCCCCTCCATGCTCCGGTCCGGGGCGAAGTCGAGCACGGCCATGGCGTGGACCAGCGCGTCGACGGGGCGCTCCGGATCGCGCAGGAGCCGCTCCAGCGCGGCGGCCAGGTCGCCCACCGTGCGGACGGCCACCCGCCGGAGCCACCCCTCCCCTCCCTGCGGCAAGGCGCTGCCCGGCCCGTGGACGAAGGTGACGTCCCAGCCCCGCGCCAGCGCCGCGCCCGCGACGGCCGCCGCCGTCCGTCCCGACGAGCGGTTGGACAGGAAGCGGACCTCGTCCAGGGGTGCCTCGGTGGGACCCCCGGTGACGATCAAGTGTGGCCGGCGCACGCTCAACCTCCTCGAACCCCGGGCGACCGGGCCCCGGGGCGAACGTCTGTTTGACCGCGTCCTTCCTCCATGCTAGCATGCAGCCGGCGCGCCCGCGCTGACGAGTGGCGCCAGGGGGGTGTCGCCTTGGACGCCGGCCGGCCGGCCACCTCCGCGCTGCGGCCGCGCGAGCGGCAGATTCTCGAGACCATCGACGCCTTCCTCCGGGAGCACGGCTACCCGCCCTCGGTCCGCGAGATCGGCGCCCGCGTCGGCCTCCGCTCCAGCTCCACCGTCCACGCCTACCTGCGGGAGCTGGCGCGCAAGGGCTACCTCCGCCAGGAAGGCTCGCGGCCGCGCGCCCTGGGCCTCGTGGGGCTCGCGGGGCTCCCCGCCACGGCGGGGGAGGCCGGCCGCGGCCTCCGCCGCATCCCCCTGCTGCCGAAGCCACCCGAACCGGCGGCCGCCGCCCCGCTCCCGCTCGCCTGGCTCGTCCTGCCCGCCGACGCCCCCGGCGGCCGCGCGGCCTACGCGCTCCGCGTCCAGGGGAGCGCCATGGAAGGCGCCGGCATCGGCGACGGCGACCTGGTCCTCTGCGGCCCCGCGGCGGAGGCCTCGCCCGGGCAGCTGGTGGTGGCGCTGGTGGGCGACGAGCCGGTGGTCCGGCGCCTTCTTCCCGAGGGGGACGCGGTCCGGCTCCAGGCTGCCAACCCCGGCGTCCAGCCGCTGGTCAGCCGCGAAGTCCGCCTCGTGGGGCGCGTCCTGGCCGTCCTCCACGGTCTCGCCGGCGCATCCGGCGGCGGCGCCCCCCATGCCCTGGGCGCGCCGCCGTCGCCCGCTCAGGAGAGGTAGCTGCGGGCGATCACGAGGCGCTGGATCTGGTTCGTCCCCTCGTAGATCTGGGTGATCTTGGCGTCCCGCATCATCCGCTCCACGGGGTAGTCGGCGATGTACCCGTAGCCGCCGAAGATCTGGACCGCGTCGGTGGTCACGCGCATGGCCACATCCGAGGCGTAGGTCTTGGCCATCGCCGAGTAGCGGTTGGCCATCCGCCAGTCGAGGCGCCCGTGGTCGGCCTCCTCCACCACCGTCGCCGCCTTGTAGGTGAGCGCGCGCGCCGACTCCACCGCGATGGCCATGTCGGCGATCATGAACTGGATCGCCTGGAAGTCGGCGATGGGGCGGCCGAACTGGCGGCGCTCCCGCGCGTAGGCGACCGCCTGGTCCAGGGCGCCCTGGGCGATGCCCAGGGCCTGGGCGGCGATACCGGGCCGGCTGTGGTCCAGGGTGGCCATGGCGATGCGGAAGCCCTGGCCCTCCTCCCCGATCCGGTTCTCCACCGGCACCTCCACCTCTTCGAAGAGGAGTTCCGCCGTGGGCGAGCCGTGGAGCCCCATCTTCCGCTCCAGCTTGGTCACGCTCAACCCCGGCGTCTCCCGGTCGACCAGGAAGCAGGTGATCCCCTTCGACCCCTTCTCGGGGTCGGTGCTGGCGAAGACGGTGAGCGAGTCGGCCACGTTCCCGTGCGTGATGAAGCGTTTGGTGCCGCTGAGGACGTAGCGGTCGCCGCGGCGGACGGCGCGCATGGAGAGGCGGGCGGCGTCAGAGCCCGCCTCCGGCTCGGTCAGGGCGAAGGCCATCAGCCGCTCGCCCGAGGCGATGGCCGGGAGCCAGGCCCGCTTCTGCTCCTCCGACGCCCCGACCAGCACAGGCAGCAGGCCCAGCTCGTGATCGGCCACGATCAGCGAGGCCGCGGCGCTCACCCGCGCCAGCTCCTCGATCACCAGGCAGACGGCGAGGAGGCCGGCGCCACCGCCGCCGTAGGCCGCCGGGATGCCGAGCCCCATCAGCTCCAGCTCGCCGAAGAGCCGCCTGAGGTCGTCCGGGAAGCGGTCCTCCAGGTCGATCTCGGCCGCCCGGGGCGCCACCCGCTCCTCGGCCACCCGGCGCGCCAGCTCCGCCAGCGCCCGCTCCTCCTCGGTCAGGTCGAAGGCACCCATCGCCACGTCCCATGCCCTCCCGTCCGTGCACGGGCACGGTCGCTCCGCCCGCCGCGCTCCGCGCCTCCGTTCAGTTCTTGGGTCGCGTCGCTTCCTCCAGGATCTCGGCCAGGTCGCGGACCTCGACGCTCCCGTCGCCGCCGGTCTCGCTCTTGATCCCGTCCTCCAGCATGGTCATGCAGAAGGGGCAGGCCGTGCAGACGCGCCGCGCACCGGTGGCCAGCGCCTGCCGCGCCCGCTCCCGGTTGACGCGCTGGGAGGGGTCCTCCTCCGCCCACATCCGGCCCCCGCCGGCGCCGCAGCAGAACGACTGGTTCCGGCTGCGCTCCATCTCCCGCACGCCGCCGCCCACCGCCGCGCCCAGCACCGCTCGTGGCGCCTCGTACTCGTCGTTGTAGCGGCCGAGGTAGCAGGGGTCGTGGTAGGTGGTCTCGAGGAGCGACGGCTCCGTCACCTCGAGCCGGCCCGCGTCCAGGAGCTCCTGGAGGAGCTGCGAGTGGTGGACCACCTCGTACCGGCCGCCGAAGCGCGGGTACTCGTTGCGCAGGACGTTGTAACAGTGGGCGCAGAGGGTGACGATCCTGCGGACGCCGTAACGGTTGAGCAGGTCGATGTTCTCCTGCGCCGTCATCTGGAAGAGGAACTCGTTCCCCATGCGCCGCGCCGGGTCGCCGGTGCAGCGCTCCTCGTCGCCCAGGACCGCGTAGCGGACACCCGCGCGGTCCAGGAGCGTCGCCAGCGCGCGGGCGATCTTCTGGTTCCGCTCGTCGAAGGCGGCGCTGCAGCCGACCCAGAAGAGGTAGTCCACCTGCCCGGCGCTGCCCAGCTCCGAGAGGAGCGGCACCTCCATCCCCTCCGCCCAGTCGAGGCGGGAGGCGGTGGAACCGCGGAACGGGTGGCCGCGCTCCTCCAGGCTGGTCAGCGCTTCCTGCATCGTGGCCGGGTAGTCCGCCATCTCCATCACCTGGAAGCGGCGCATCTGGACGATGGTGGGGACGTGCTCGATGAAGACCGGGCAGGCCTCCATGCACGCCCGGCAGGTGGTGCAGGCCCAGAGCGCCTCCGGGTCGATCACCGGCCCCACCAGGCGGGAGACGGGCTCACCCTCCCCGACCCCGGAGGCCGTCGCGGTGGCGCCGCCCGCCCCGCCCTCCCCGGCCGCCTGCCCGTTCCGCGCCGCCATGGCGACCAGCGAGGGGCCCTCGGCGTGCAGGTGGTCGCGCAGGTTCAGGATGACGTACTTGGGGTCGAGCGGCTTGCCGACGGCGTGCGCCGGGCAGACCGCCTCGCAGCGGCCGCACTCCGTGCAGGTGTCCAGGTCGAAGAGCTGCTTCCAGGTGAAGTCGGTCAGCTCCGCCGCGCCCAGGTGTTCCCCCGCCTCGGCCGCCGCCTCCACGTCCAGGGGCGGCAGCTCGCCCTTGGGCTCGAGCGAGCGGAAGTAGACGTTGAGCGGCGCCAGCAGGATGTGGAACAGCTTGCTGAACGGGATCAGGGCGAGGAAGGCGAAGGCGATCACCAGGTGGAACCACCAGAGCCCGCGGTGGAGGGCGGTCATGGCGCCCACGCTGAGGAAGCTTCCCAGGGCGCGGCCGAAGAGGTAGCCCACCGGCGACCAGGGCCCCCACGGGTCCCGCGTCACCTCGATGCGCAGCCCCTCGATCACGAAGCCCGTGAGGAGGATCACGGCGAAGAGCGCGAGGATCACCCAGTCCTGGACCGTCCGCGAGAGCCGCGGAAGGCGCTCCACGTACCGGCGCCAGGCGGCCACCACGGTGGCGATCAGGGCCAGCGCCCCGAAGACGTCGAGGCTGATCGACTGGAAGTAGAGGTAGAAGGGGCCCCGCATCACGGGCAGGCCCAGGTCGGCCTGGAGGAAGACCACCACCGTCCCCAGGAAGAGGACGACGAACCCCCAGGAGAGGAAGAGATGCATGGGACCCGAGAGGGCGTCGCGCAGAAGCCGGATCTGGAGGATCACCTGCCGGTTCATCTCCACCAGGCGCCGCCAGGGCTGGTCGACCCGGAGCTCCGGGCGCCCCAGCCGCCAGAGCCGGATCCGCTCGTAGACCCCCCAGGCCAGGACGGCCACCAGGACCGCCAGCAGCGCGTACATCCAGTTGTGCCCGACGATGTTCCAGTAGATCGGACGTGTCGCCTCGTTCACGGTACCGCCCCCTCCCGCTGGCTCCGCACCGGACGCCCGCCCTCAGGCGAGCCGGCGCCTCAGCTCCTCGATCAGCGGGGGAAGGAGCTTCTTGTAGTCCTCGGCCACCCCCAGCTCGGCCACCTTGAAGATGGGGGCGTTGGGGTCCTTGTTGATCGCGACCACATGGCGCGCCCCGCCGATGCCGGCCAGGTGCTGGCTCGCCCCCGAGATGCCGACGGCCAGGTAGAGGTCGGGCGCCACGATGTGGCCGGTCTGGCCGATCTGGTAGCTGGCCGGCACCCATCCCGCGTCCACCGCCGCCCGCGAGGCGCCGACGGCGGCGCCGATCACCCGCGCCAGCTCCTCCAGGAGCGCGAAGTTCTCCGGGCCGCCCAGGCCGCGGCCGCCCGAGACGATCCGCCGGGCTTCCTCCAGGCGGATGCCCTCCCCGCTCTCCTCGATCCGCTCGACCACGCGCGGCAGGCCGTCGGCCGCCGGCAGCTCCACCGCCACCTCCTGCACCGGCGCCGCTCCCTCCCCGCTCCCGGCCTGCGCCGGGGCGAAGGCGTGAAAGCGGGTGACCAGCACGGCAGGCCGCCCCTCCGTGCGGACGTGAGCGATCGCCTTGCCGCCGAAGACCGGCCGGACCGCCTCCAGCCGGCCGTCCTCGACGTGAAAGTCGGTGCACTCGGTGACGCTGCCGGTGCCGAGCCGGCGGCCCAGCCGCGGCCCCAGCTCGCGCCCGGCGGCATCGCCGGTGAAGAGGACGACGTCGGCGCCGGCCGCGCGGACCAGCCCCTCCGCCGCCGCCAGCCAGCGCTCGGGCTGGTACTCGCCCGCCGGGCCGGCCAGCCGGTAGACGGCCCGCACGCCATAGGGGGCCAGCTCCGGGCTCTGCCCGCCCGCGCTGACCACGGCCGCCTCCAGATCCGTGCCCAGCGCCCGGGCGGCCGCCTGGCCCGCGCCCAGCGCCTCCAGCGCCGCCTTGTCGAGGTCGGCGCCGTCGCGGAGAAGGAGAATGGATAGCACGCTCATCGCAGGGACCCTCGCTTCCTGGTCGGTGTCGGGAAGACCCTCGCCCTAGAGCACCTTGAGCGCGAGCAGGCGCTCGGCCAGCGCCCGCGCCTTGGACTCGGCGTCGTCGCCCTCGATCCACTCGCACTGGTGCTCCTCCACGGGCACGTAGAGCCGGGTCACCTCGGTGGCGGGCCGGACCGTCTCGGGCGAGAGGCCCAGGTCGGCCAGGCCGAGCCGGGTGACGCTCTTCGAGCGGGTGGCGAGGATGTCGCGCGCCTTGGGAATGCGGAGCTGGTTGGCTTCGTCGTTGGTCACCGTCAGGACCAGCGGCGGCGCCGCCTCCACCACCTCCAGCCCGCCGGGGCCCTCGTGGCGGAGGCGGAGCCTGCCGTCCGCCGCCTCGATGCGGGAGACCGAGGTGACGCATGGCCAGCCCAGGATCTCGGCGGCGATCAGGCCGGTCTGGCCCCGGTCCCAGTCGCCCGCCTGGCGGCCGACCAGGAGGAGGTCTCCGCCCAGCCGCTCGACGGCCCTGGCGAGCAGGAGCGCGGTCTGCTCGCTGTCGGGCTCGTCCAGGGGATCGGTATCGACGCGGACCGCCTCGTCCACGCGGAGCGAGAGCGCCTTCCGCAGCGCTTCCTCCGCGCTGGCGGGGCCGGCGCTGAGCGCGACCACGTGGGTCGAGGCGTCCCGGTCCTTCAACTGGAGCGCAAGCTCCAGCGCGTTCTCGTCGAAGGGGCTGATCACCAGCGAAGCCCTGCCCTGCACGGGCCGCCGGGCTTCCGTGTCGATGCGGAAGTCACGGGGCGGAATCTCGGGATCGAGGATGGTTTTGAGTCCTACGACCAGTCGCATGGGCAACCCCCCGTTCAGGAAGTCGGCCCGCCCCGGCACCCCTCTGCCCGCGGCCGGGCGCCGCGGCGGAAGGGACCGGAACGAAGGCGGCGGAGACTGAATGACGATTCAGTCTCCGCCGCCACTATTCTCGCTGGCTGCGACACTTCCCTGTCGCCAGGCGGTTCCCGGCTTCAACCAGCGAGGCGAGGAAGTCAGAAGGTGCGCAGATACTGCTCCACCTCCCAGGGGTGGACCTGGCTCCGGTAGGTCTCCCACTCGATCTCCTTCGCCTCGAGGTAGCGGTGGAAGACGTGCTCGCCCAGCGTCTCCCGCATCAGCGGGTCCTTCCTCAGCTCCTCCAGCGCCTCGCCCAGATTGCCCGGAAGCTCCCCCACGCCCAGCTCCTCCCGCTCCCGCGGGCTCATGGCGTAGAGGTTCCGGTTGACCGGCTCGGGCGGGACCAGGCCCTCCTCGACCCCCTCCAGGCCCGCCCGCAGACAGGCGGCCAGGACGAGGTAGGGGTTGCAGCTGGGGTCGGGCGAGCGGAGCTCGATCCGCGTGCTCAGCCCGCGCTTGGCCGGAATGCGGATCATCGGGCTCCGGTTGCGGTGGGACCAGGCGACGTAGGTGGGCGCCTCGTAGCCCGGGACCAGCCTCTTGTAGGAGTTGACCAGCGGGTTGGCCAGGGCGGTGATGGCCCGGGCGTGGCGCATGACGCCGGCGATGTAGTGGAGCGCCACCTCGGAGAGCCCGTCCGGGCGCCGCGGGTCGTAGAAGGCGTTCTCCTCCCCGCGGAAGAGCGACTGGTGGAGGTGCATGCCGGAGCCGTTGACGCCGAAGAGCGGCTTGGGCATGAAGGTGGCGTGGAGCCCGTGCGCCGCGGCCACCGTCCGCACCACGAAGCGGAAGGTGACGATGGCGTCGGCGGTGGTCAGCGCGTCGGCGTACTTGAAGTCGATCTCGTGCTGCCCCGGCGCCACCTCGTGGTGCGAGGCCTCGATCTCGAAGCCCATCTCCTGGAGGGTCACCACCATGTCGGCGCGCGCTTCCTCGCCCCGGTCGACGGGTGCGAGGTCGAAGTAGCCGGCCTGGTCCTGGGTCTGGGTGGTGGCGTTCCCCTCCCGGTCGGTCCCGAAGAGGAAGAACTCCGGCTCCGGCCCCACGTTCATCACGAACCCCTGCTCGGCCGCCCGCGCCATCGCCCGCCGCAGGACGCGGCGGGGATCGCCCTCGAAGGGGCTCCCGTCCGGGTTGGCGATGTCGCAGATCAGCCGGGCCGTCCGGGTCCCGTCGCGGTTCCGCCAGGGATAGACGACAAAGGTGTCCGGATCGGGCCGGAGCACCATGTCCGACTCCTCGATGCGGACGAAGCCCTCGATGGAGGAGCCGTCGAAGGCGAGCTCGCCGGCCAGCGCCTTCTCCAGCTGTGCCGCGGGGATGTCGACGTTCTTGATGACGCCCAGCACGTCGGTGAACTGGAGCCGGACGAACCGGACCTCCTGCTCCCGCACGGTGCGGAGGATCTCCTCAGGCGTCCTCCTGGCCATCCGTCCGCCTCCTGCCGCGCGCGCGGCGGCCGGGGCCGCCCGCACCGCGCCACGTCTCGCCCTGCTCCGGCTCCCCCGAGCCTTCCTCCCGCCGGCGGCTCTCCACCAGGCGCATCAGCTCGCCCGCCTCGCGGACCGGGTAGAGCGAGGTCAAGCCCCGCCGGAGGAAGCGTGCAGGCGTGGCGTAGCGGACCCCTTCGTCCGCCCCCTCGCGCTCCTCCGACAGGAGCTCGTGGACGATGCGCTGCAGGCTCCTGCCCTCGTCCAGCAGGCGCTTCACCTGGCGGAGGCGCTCCACCTGGGCCCGGGTGTAGAGCCGCTGGTGACCGGGGGTCCGTCTGGGCCGGATCAGGCCCTTGGTCTCGTAGTATCGGATCTGCCGGCTGGTGAGGCCGGTCAGCTTCTCCACGGTGCCGATGGAGAAAAGGGGCTCCTCGCCCCCCGGCTGCTGCTCCAACCTTCCCGCCTCCTCCCCGCACGCGGGGTCTCATGGCAGGAATCGCCGTCGCCGTGCCGTCGTTACAGTACCGGGCACCCGGACGCCTGTCAACGCACGCGCGCGCGGCCCAGCTGCTCCCTCAGCCAGGAGCGGATCTCCCGGACGCCCTCCCGCGTGGCAGCCGAGAAGGGGAAGACGGGCAGGCCGGACCAGCGCTCCCTCAGACGGGCGAGGCCCGTCGGTCCCCACGGGCGGTCGGTCCCGCTCACCACCGCCGCGTAGGCCGGCCGCCGAACCCCGATCCTCTGCAGCTCCTCGTCGATCGGGTGAAGCCAGCTCGCCTCCGGCTCCAGCCCCAGCCGGGGCCCGTCCAGGACGTGGAGGACCATCTCGGCGTCCTCCAGGAGGAGCAGTGTCTCCCCCAGCCGCCTCCGCTCCGCCACCGCCGCAGGAAGCCGTTCGGGAACAGAGGCGCCTTCGACCAGCAGGAGCCGCTCCACGCGCCCGCGCCCGAGCTCGAGCCGGTACCAGCGGCAGGCGACGCCGAGCGGGGGCGGCGGTCCGGGCCTCGTCCGTCGCTCCTGCGGGCGCCGCACCGGCCAGCCACGGCCCATGCCGTCGCCCGGCCCCGCCGGCGAAGCGGCCAGAAGACGGAAGAGCGCGCTCTTGCCCACACCCGGTCGGCCCACCAGGAGGGCCACCGGTCCCTCCCGGCTCAAGCCGGCAGGCCCCCCAGCAGGTCGTCGGCGGTGATCTCCATCAGCTCCTCCCGGCTCCGCCGGTCCTCGCGGATCACCCGGCTCGCCTGCCGCCGGATGGCCCGTTCCACCAGGTTCCGGATCAAACGCGCGTTCCCCTGGGCCACCGGTCGCGCCCACTCGGGGCGGCGGAGCCTCTGGCGCAGCTGTGCGAGGGCTTCCGGGGAGGGGCGGTACTCGCGTTCGTGGAACATCAGTTCGCAGATCGCCACCAGCTGGTCCACTTCGAAGTCGGGGAACTCGATCTGGATCGGGAAGCGCGAGCGGAGCCCCGGATTCTGGGCGAGGAACCACTCCATCTCCAGCTGGTAGCCGGCCAGGATGAGGACGAAGCGGCCCCGGTGGTCCTCCATGGCCTTGACCAGGACGTCGATGGCCTCCTTGCCGAAGTCCTTCTCGCCGCCCCGTGCCAGGGAGTAGGCCTCGTCGACGAAGAGGATGCCGCCCAGCGCGCGGCGCACCTGCTCCCTCGTCTTCTGGGCAGTGTGGCCGATGTACTCCCCCACCAGGTCGGCCCGCTCCACCTCCACCAGGTGGCCCCGCTCCAGCAGGCCCAGGGCCTGGTAGATCCGGGCCAGCAGCCGGGCGACGGTGGTCTTGCCGGTTCCGGGGTTGCCGCGGAAGACCGCGTGGAGCACCGTGGGCTCCGTCACCAGGCGCTGCGCCTGGCGGCGGCGCTGCACCTCGACGAAGTCGATCAGTTCGCGGACCAGCCGTTTGACCTCCTCCAGCCCGACCAGGCGGTCCAGCTCGGCCAGGGCCGCGTCCAGCTCCGCCCCTCCCTCCGCGGCGGGCGGTGCGGGAGCGCTCGGCGCCGCGGCGGCGCTCACCGCGGCAGGCCCGCCGCCCCCCTCCGGCGGGCCTGCGGGCAGGCGCCGGAGGCGGCGGAGCGCCTCCAGCGGCTCGATCTCGCCCCTCTCCAGCGCCTCCGCCACGGCGCGCCCGGCCTCGCTCGCCACCCCCGACCCGCCTCCTCGCGGATTCATCTCTATGCGGGCCCGACCCCGGCCGCACAGGCAGGGGAGCTCTCCCAGCGGAGGGAACCCTCGCCATCGATGGCACGTCTCTGGCAATGGAGGTCGGCCGGCCCGGCCCGCCCGGCCGGGCGGAGCCGCCCACTCCGTGGCCTCGGGGAGGGAGGACGATGGTCGTCGTCCGGCTGGCTGGGGTGGCGCGCAGCTACCGCAGCGGTCAGGTCCACGTCGACGCGCTGCGGGGTGTCGACTTGGCCGTGGAGAGCGGCGAGTTCGTCTCCATCATGGGCCCTTCGGGCTCCGGCAAGTCCACGCTCCTCAACCTGATCGGCTGCCTCGACCGGCCCACCTCGGGCAGCCGCGAGGTGGCGGGCCGCCTGACCGACCGCATGAGCGACGGGGCACTGGCCGATCTGCGCAACCGCTTCCTCGGCTTCGTCTTCCAGGATTTCCGGCTGATGCCCGACCTCGATGCCCTGGCCAACGTGGAGCTCCCGCTGGTCTACCGCGGTCTGCCGGCTCGCGAGCGCCACCGCCTGGCCATGGCGGCGCTGGAGGCGGTCGGTCTGGCCGCCCGGGCCCATCACCGCCCCTCCCAGCTCTCCGGCGGCGAGCAGCAGAGGGTGGCCATCGCCCGGGCGCTGGTCGGCCGGCCGGCACTGATCCTGGCCGACGAACCGACGGGCGCCCTCGACTCGCACTCCAGCCGCGTGATCATGGCCATCTTCCAGCGCGTCAACCGCGAGCAGGGACTGACCGTCGTCCAGGTGACCCACGACGAACGCGTGGCCCGGCATGCGAGCCGGCTCATCCGGCTGCTGGACGGCCGGGTGGTCAGCGACGAGCCCGTCGCAGACCGCCTCCTCGCCGACGAGACCGGGGAAGAGGCGCCCGCCGCGGGGGCGGCGGCTCTTCCCGCGGGGGCGGCCGCCCCCGGGACAGATGGGGGTGAAAGACCGTGATCCGCAGGGTGACAGCGACGCTGGCCGTACTGCTGGTCGTCCTGGGCGGCGGTTACCTCGCCTACCGCCGGCTCCTCCCTCCGCCGGCCAGGACGCCCCAGGCGCCGCTCTACGCCACCGCCACCGTCCGGCGGGGCGAGATCTCGGTGGGGGTGGATACGACCGGGCCGCTCAACCCCTCGGAGGGGAGCGGCCTGCAGGTGCCCTTCCCGCCGGGCCAGGGGGTCGGCCCCGGCCCGGGTTCGGCCTCGTATGTCCTGCAGGAGGTGCTGGTCCGCGAGGGTGACCCCGTGCGGGCCGGGCAGGTGGTGGCCCGCCTCGCGGCTCCAAGCCTGGATCAGCAGCTCCAGCAAGACCGCCAGGCCGTCCAGCAGGCGCGCTCCGACCTGGCCCAGCTGGCGGGGGTGACGCCGGAGCAGGTCGACCGCATCGACCCGGCGCGGGGCATCACCGTCACGGCCCCCGTCGACGGCCGCGTGACCGGCCTCGGCGTCGGCGTGGGCAGCGAGGTGAAGCAGGGGCAGCTGCTCGCCCAGGTGGTGGACGAGTCCCGCTTCGTGGTGGTCGCCCGGCTCGCGCCCGGCGAGCTGGCCGGCGTCCGGAAGGGGGAGACCGCCTACCTCCGCTTCGACGAGTTCGACGGCCTGGTCCCGGCCCGGGTGACGCAGATCAACCCCAACCTGATCCCGATGCCGCTCTCCGAGCTGAACGGCTGCAGTCCCGAAGCGGCGCCGGTCGCCGGCGGCGGCCAGGCGACGGGTCCGTCGCAGTTCGTCTACTGGGTCACCCTGGAGGGGGAGAATCCCGGTCTCCTCCGCCCGGGCATGCAGGCCCAGGTGGGCTTCGACCGCAGCAACCCGCGCCGGCCTGCGAGCTCCGGCTCGGAGGAGCCTTCCTCGCTCAGCTGGCTGCGCTACTGCCAGCAGATCAAGAGTTACGGGCAGAGCGAGCCGCTGACCAGCCCCGCGGCCGCCTCGGTCACCCAGCTCTTCGTCCAGGACATGCAGCCGGTGCACCGCGGCGACCCGATCCTGACGCTGGCGGGGAGCGAGTTCCAGGCCGCCGTGGAGGAGAAGCTCCAGGCTCTCCGCGACGCCGAGCGGAAACTGGCCCAGGACGAGGCCCAGGCGAGCCAGCTGGAGGTGCGAGCGCCCATGGACGGCGTCGTGGTCGGCATGCCCCCCCTCCAGCCCGGCGCCCTCCTGCAGCCGGGGCAGTACCTCGGCCAGGTGCTGAACACCTCCCGCATGCAGGTCTTCGCCCAGGTCAGCGACGTCGACGTCGTCAAGGTGCGCCAGGGGTCGCCGGTCCAGGTGACGGTGGACGCGCTGCCCGGCCGGGTGCTGCGCGGCACGGTGACCAACGTCTCCATGATGGGCAAGGACCAGAGCGGCATCACCCAGTTCCAGGTGGTCATCCAGGTGGCCGGCGTCCCGGAGCTGCGACCGGGCATGCAGGCCAGGGCGCACATCGACGCCGGCAGCGCCAAGGATGCCCTGCTGGTGCCCGTCGAGGCCATTTTCGAGGAAGGCGGACAGTCGAAGGTGGAGGTGCTGCAGGAGAACGGGACCACCCGCACGGTCGTCGTCCGGCTGGGGCTGGTGAGCGACCGGTACGCCCAGGTGCTCTCCGGCCTGCGTGAAGGCGACCGCGTGATCACCGGAAGCTCGGCCGACCTCCTGCCCAGCCAGCATCTGACCTCGCCCGGGCTTCTGCCGGGCGCCCCGGGCTCTTCCGGTCCGGGTGGCTCCGGCGGGCAGGGCGGGTCCCCGGGCGGTTCCGGTGGCCCGGGGACCGGCCCGGGCGCGGGCGACTAGGGGGGACGGCACTGTGATGGCGCGTACGGCAGGGCGCCTGAGGGGTTGGGGGGTACGGCTGGCGTTCGCCCTCCAGATGGCCTGGCACGGGGTGCTGGCCTGGCCCCTCCGCTCGCTTCTCACCGTGCTCGGCGTCGGCATCGGGGTCGCCTCGGTGATCAGCCTGATGGCCATCGGCGAGGGTGCGCGGCAGGCGGTGGTCCGGCAGTTCGAACGGCTGGGCAGCAACGTCGTCGTGGTCAGGGCCGAGAACCCCAACGTCCACCTCGACCCGGCCGAGGCGGCCTCCCTGCTGGAGCGCGTCCCCTCCCTGGAGGCCGCGACGCCCATCCTGCGCAAGTCCCTGCCGGTCCGCTGGCGCTGGACGCGGGGGAGCCTCCCCGTCCTCGGCGCCTCCGCCGACTACGCACGGGTGCGCGGTCTGGAACTGGTCTCCGGCCGCTTCTTCACCGGCTTCCATGTCAGCCGGCGGGTGCACGTGGCGGTGATCGGCTACCAGCTGGCCCGGGGCCTGCTCAACGGTCGGGACCCGGTGGGCCGCAGCCTCACCGTGGGCGGCCAGGAGTTCCGCATCATGGGCGTCTTCGCGCCCCGGCCCGGCGACCCGCAGGACGTGGACCGGAGCGTCGTCATCCCGTACACCCTGGCCGAAGACCTGATGGAGCGGACGGACGCGGACGAGATCTGGGCGAAGGCCCGCTCGCCGGAGGAAGCGCAGCTCGCCGTCGCCCAGCTCGGGCGGATCTTCCGCCGCCAGCTCGGCCTCGACCAGTCGGCGCCCACCCCCGCCCCCGGCGGGTCCCCGGCGACGTCCGAACCGGGCGGCCCGGCCGGCTCCGCCCCGGCTCCCGTCAAGCCCGGGCCCGTCGCCCCTCCCCCGGGGCCGCCGGCCCGGCCCGGCCCGGCGCAGCCCGGCCTCGCGCTTCCTTCCGGGCAGGAGCTCCTGAGCATCACCGACATGAACCAGATGGTGCAGGAAGCCGACCGCGCCAACCGGGTGATGACCCTGCTCCTGGGCGGCATGGCGGCCGTCTCGCTCCTGGTGGGCGGGCTGGGCATCATGAACATCATGCTCGTGGCGGTGACCGAGCGGACCGGCGAGATCGGTCTCCGCCGCGCGCTGGGCGCCAAGCAGGGCGACCTGGTGGCCCAGTTCCTCCTGGAGGCGCTCCTCCTCAGCGGCACCGGCGCCTTGGCGGGGGTGGCGGCAGGGATCTGGGGGAGCCAGCTCTTCACCCGCTACGGCCTGGAGGCGGCGGTCACCGCGCAGGCGGTCCAGGTGGCCGTCTCCGTGGCCTTGGGCTGCGGCCTGGTCTTCGGCATCTACCCCGCTCTCTCCGCCGCCAGCCTGGAACCCGTGGAGGCACTCCGGCGCTGAGGGGGGCGCGACGGGCGCCTGATCCCGCGAGGGGCCGGGGGCGTGGCCCCCGGCCCCTCCACCCCGTCCATCCTCCCGCGCACGGAGTTCGCCTCAGTCGCTGGTGCCCGCGCGCCCATACGCGTCCTCCAGCCGGACCACGTCCTCCACCTCGGGCGAGGAGACCTCGAAGAAGCGGGTGTCCCGGGTGGCGATCACCCGGTGCCGGGTGAGCGGCGGGATGGTCACGTGGAGCCCGGGTCGGATCGGGATCTCCCGGTCGCCCAGGAGCAGCGTGCCGCTTCCTTCCACGAAGTACATGCTCTCCATCTTGCGCTCGTGGTACTGGAGGCTGAGCGAGCCTCCCGCCTTCACCTCGATGATCTTTCCCACATAGCGGTCGGTCTGCGCCCACCAGATCTCGCGCCCCCACGGCTTCTCCACCGTCCTGGCAGGGGTGTCGACGAGGGGCTTCGTCTCGCTCACGCTCATCCGCCTCCAACTCAGGCTCCGGTCGCGCCCAGGCTGCTGGCGCCCCGGCTCCAGGCATTCCGCCCGGCCGCCCGCACCGCCACCGCGTTCCGCGCCCTCTCGAACCCGTAGAAGGCGAGGAGCCAGGCGAGGGTGGACTCGGCGCCCTGGTTGGCGTTGAGGCCTTCCCGGCCGAGGCCGTCGTGACAACCGCCGCTGACCGGGTCGACCAGGGGGAGGCCCAGCAGGTTCCGGCCGCCGAACCAGCCGAGCGCCGACTCCGCCCGCTCCAGGTCGGAGCGGCTGTCCAGGGCGGCGGCCGCCTCGACGTGGGCCAGCACCATCCAGGCCGGATCGATGGGCTGCTGGTCGAAGCGGGCCTTCTCGCCGCCGCGGGCGTACCAGCCCTGGTTGCCCACGGGGACCAGGACCTGCTCCTCCCACGAGAGGTCGTCCAGCCAGCGGAGCATCCGCTCGCCGGCGGCGACGGCCTCACTCCAGCCCCACGTCCGCCCCGCCGCCAGCAGCGCCGCGGGCGGCGCTCCGTTGGCGTAGGTGAGCCGGTCCTCCACCCACTCCCAGCCCGGGCGCCTGGCGTCATGGTACCTCTCCAGGAGGAGGCCCGTCAGGGCTTCGCCCGCTTCCTCGAGGCGGCGGGCGAGGGGCTCCGCCAGCTCGCCGGACGCCGCGCGGGCGAGGCCCAGGAGCGCGAAAGCGGCCGAACGGATGTACCGAGGCCTGGGGGCCGCCTCCAGCCAGCGCCGAAGCCGGGGCAGCGCGGCCTCCGCCCAACCCCTCTCCCGCGCCGCGATCACCTCGCCCAGCGCCCAGACCGCCTGGCCGGTGGCGTCCTCGCTCCGCCCCCCCGCGACCGGGCGCCGGTCGTAGGTGAACTCGTTGTGGAAGGTGCCGTCCTCCTCTTGGGCCCAGCCGAGGAAGGCCATGTACCGCTCGACCAGCATGGCCGCCTCGCGTTCTCCCCGCTGGAAGGCCCAGAGCGCGGCGATCAGCGCCCGGGCGTTGTCGTCGGTGGTGTACCCCGTCTTCCGGTCCGGGATGCTGCCGGTGGCATGCTGGATGATCCCGGTGTCATCGGTCATCCGCCAGAGATGGTCCAGCGTGGGAGGCTGCAGCTTCACGGCGGGCGATCCCCCCTTTGGCACCCAAGACCACCGCCCGGCTGCCGGCGAGGGTGACCACGGGCCCGCCCCTCCTCCCCCGGCGCGAGCCGGGCTCCTTCACCTCCTCGAGCAGCCCCAGGTACTCCTCCGCCACCCGCGGCCAGGCCATGGAACGTCCGACCAGGCGGGCGCGCCGCTCCATGCCGCGGCGGAGCCTGGGCGAGCCGAGGACCGCCCGGACCGCCTCCGCGATGGCTTCCGCGTCCCGGAAGGGCACCAGCAGGCCGCGGCCGTCGGCCAGGAGCTCCTGCGCGTAGGCGTACGGCGTGGAGATGACCGCCTTGCCCAGCCCCACCGCGTAGGCCAGCGTCCCGCTGGAGATCTGCTCCGGCGAGAGATAGGGCGTGATGTAGATGTCCGACGCGACCAGGTACTCCACGAGGCTCTGGTCGTCCAGGTAGGTGTCGACGAAGCGGACGTGCTCCTCCACGCCGAGCTGCCGGGCGCGGAGCTTCAGCATCTCACGGTACGACTCACCCGATTGGCGGAGGATCCCCGGGTGCGTCTGTCCGAGGACCAGGTAGAGAAGGTCCGGAAACTCCTGCACCAGGATGGGCAGGGCGTCGATCACGTACTCGATCCCCTTCCCGGGGTTGATCAACCCCAGGGTGCAGAGGACGGTGGCGCCCTCCAGGCCCAGCCGGCGCCTCAGCTCGTGGCGCGAGACGGGCACCCCGTCCGGCGCGCCGTGGGGGATGTGGACGAGGCGCGAGGGGTCCAGGCGGTAGACGTCCACCAGGATCTCCTGGGCCCTTTGCGCCAGGACCACCACCCGCCGGGCCCGCTCCGCCAGCCGGCGGATGATCGCCCGCTGGCGTGCGGTGGGATGGCGGAGGACCGTGTGCAACGTCACCACCCACGGGATCTCCAGCGCGTCGGTCAGCTCGAGAAGATCGCTCCCGTCCGTGCCGCCGAAGATGCCGTACTCGTGCTCGACCACCACCGCCCCCGCCCCGGAGCGGTTCAGCATGCGCGCGGTCTCCCGGTAGGCCGGGCGGTCCTCGCGGTCCAGGACCGCCACCACCTCGTCCGGGTAGAGTCGGGCGTCGACACCGTCGCTCACCGCCACCACGGCCGGCGGCTCGACGGAGAGTCCGGCCATGGTCTCCACCAGGTGCTGCGTGAAGGTGGCGATCCCGCAGCGTTGGGGAGGATAGGTGCTCAGGAAGACGGTCCTGCCTCGCAGCAGCGACCCGTCCATGGTTGCCGTCGCTTTGCCGATCATGCGACCACCCCTTGCCCTGCGCTCCGGGCGCCTGCGGCGCCCGCCCCTCACCGCAGCCAAGGAGCGCGTTGAAACTTAGTATGCCGGCCTCTCCTCCGGCATACCCGCGGATCTGGCAAAGGCTGACTCCACCCAGCCTTCCACCTCGCCGGGCGTCGCATAGGAGAGGTTGAACCAGGTCGCTCCGGGAAGCCGGTTGCGGAACCAGGCCATCTGCCGTTTGGCGAAACGCCGCGTGTCGCGGTCGAGCCGGTCCAGCGCGCCTTCCAGGGACAGGCCGTCCAGCAGATGCGCCGCGAGTTGGCGGTAGCCGAGCGCCTGCATCGAGGCGGCGGAGCGCGGGACACCTCGGGCGAGGAGGCCGGCCACTTCCTCGAGCAGGCCGTCTGCCATCTCCCTGGCGATCCGCTTCCGGATCCGTTCCACCAGCTCGGCGCGATTCCGGCAGAGCCCGACGATCACCGTCCGTCCGAGCAGCCGCCTCAGCTCCGCCGGATCGGGAAGTGCGGGACGCTCCCCTTCGCCCCGCTGCTCCCACCCACCGGGCTCCTCGTTCAGGATGGCCCGTTCCAGCGCGCGCAGAAGCCTGCGCGGGTTCCGACGGTCGATGGTCGCGTAGGTCGCGGGGTCACGTGCGGCCAGCTCGCGGAGCAGCGGCTCCGGGCCTTCTTCTTGAAGCCGTACCAGCAACTGCTGCCGCAGACGGGGTGAGGTCGGCGCGAAGCGATAACCGCGGAGGAGGGCTTCTACATAGAGACCGGTTCCCCCGGCCACCACCGGCAGCCTCCGGGAGCGGCGGCACTCCGCGAGTGCATCCCGCGCCGCACGTAACCAGTTCGCGACACTGAATTCCGCAACCGGTTCTGCCAGATCAATACCATAATGCGGGATGCGGCGCCGCTGGTCAAGCCGGGGCTTGTCGGTGCCCACGTCCATGCCGCGATAGACCTGGGCCGAGTCGGCCGTCAGCACCGCCCCGTGGAAACGCTCGGCCAGGCGGAGCGCCAACTCGCTCTTGCCGACCGCCGTCGGCCCGACCAGCACCAGGCTGACCCACTCCCCGGGCGCCTGTCCGCTCACCGGCGGAGAAACCTCCGGGCCAGCTCCGCCTGGTCGATCTCCAGGGCCGTCGGCCGGCCGTGAGGGCAGGTCCAGGGCGCCCGGCAGGATGCCCAGCGCTCCAGCAGCGCCTCCCGCGCAGGCGGCTCCAGGGGGTCGCCCGCCCGCACGGCGGCGTGACAGGCGACCCGCGCCCGCCAGGCGCGAAGCCTCTCCTCCCAGGCGCCACCCGGCGCCTCGTCGTCCAGGAGGTCGGCGAAGAGCCCTTCCGGGGAGCGGAGCCCGGCCGGGATGGCGCGGAGCCAGAGGCTGGAGGGGCCTCCTTCCTCGGCGCGGAAGCCCAGCGCCTCCAGGAGCGGTCGCCGCTCCTCCCAGGCCTCCCGCCTCCGGCGGTCCACCGGCACCGGGAGCGGCGCCAGGAGCGGCTGCACCCCCTCGCCGGGCGCGCGCCCTTCCAGCTGCTCGAACCAGTACCGCTCGTCCGCCGCGTGCTGGTCGACCAGCCAGAGCCGCTGCCGACCGCCGGTCTCCTCCAGGCAGACCAGGTAGGTGGCGTGGATCTGCGCCAGGGGCCGGAGCCGCGGGAGCGGCCGGGAGGCGGCCGGCGCCGCCTCGCCCGCCGGACCCGCGCCGCCCGACGCCACCCCCGCCTCCGGCCGCCCCCCCGGCTCGAGGTCCGTCGCGGCCGGGGGCGCGCCGTCCGCGGGCGCGTAGATCTGCCGCCACCCGTCACCGGCCGCCACCCCCCGGTCCCGGACGCGCCCCGCCCCGGCCCAGGCGGTCGGTGCCCCACCCGCCTGCGTCGGCGCCAGCGCCCGGCGGACCGCGGCGTAGACGGAGCCCTGGACCGCCCTCTCGTGGAGGAAGCGGACCACCCGCTTGGTGGGGTGGACGTTGACGTCCACCTCCGCCGCGGGCAGCTCCAGCGACAGGAAGAGGATCGGGTAGCGGTGCAGGGGGAGCAGGTTCCGGTAGGCTTCCTCCGCGGCCATGCGCAGCGCCACATTCTCCACCGGCCGGCCGTTGACGGCCAGCCGCTCCAGCGCCCGCGAGCCCCGCCCAAGCCCGGCCGGGCCGACCAGGCCCGAGATGCGCAAGGGCGCCGGGGTGGCCTCCTCCGCCCGGACCTCCAGCAGCGGGGCCGCCACCTCCTCGCCCCAGATGGCCGCCACCGCGTGCCGCAGCCGTCCGTCGCCGGGGGTGGCCAGGATCATGCGGCCCCCGTGGACCAGTTCGAAGGCCACCTCGGGGTGGGCCAGGGCGTGCGAGGCGACCACCTCCTCGCAGGCCTGCAGCTCGGCCCGGGCCGAGCGCAGGTGGGCCCGCCGCGCCGGCACGTTCCGGAAGAGCTGGCGCACGTCGACGCGGGTGCCCGGTGCCATGGCCAGCGGCTCCAGCTCCGCCGGGTGATCGGGATCGATCCGGAGGCGGCAGCCCACCTCCGCCTCGGGCGTCCGGCTGTGGATCTCCAGCCGGGCGACAGCCGCGATGCTCGCCAGCGCCTCGCCCCGAAAGCCCAGCGTCCGCAGCCGTTCCAGGTCCTCGAAGCGCTCCAGCTTGGAGGTGGCGTACCGCTCCACCGCCAGCGGCAGCTCTTCGGCGGCGATCCCCGAGCCGTCGTCGACCACGCGGATGGCGCCGCGACCGCCGTCCTCCAGCTCCACCCGCACGCGCCGCGCTCCCGCGTCCAGGGCGTTCTCCACCAGCTCCTTGACCACGGAGGCCGGCCGCTCCACCACCTCGCCGGCAGCGATCCGCTCGGTGACGGCGCGCGGCAACCTGCGGATACTCAACCCGCGTCGCTCCCCCGCAGGAGCGCCTGCCAGGCCGCCAGGCGCTCCAGCGCCTCCAGCGGCGTGGTCCGCTCCACATCCACCTGCCGGAGCTCCTCCAGCACCTGGAGCATCTCGGGCGGTGGCACCAGCGTCATCTGCTCCGCCTCCGGCGAGCGCTCCACCCGGCTCCGAGCCGCCCTCCGCGCCTGCTCCCGCTCCAGCCGCTCCAGGATCTTCTGCGCCCGGCGCAGCACCTCCGCGGGAATCCCCGCCAGCCGGGCGACCTCGATGCCATAGCTCCGGCTGGCCGCCCCGGGGCGGACGCGCCGCAGGAAGAGGATCCGCCCCCCTTCCTCCTCCACCGCCATGGTCAGGTTGACCAGCGCCGGCAGCTTCGCCTCCAGCCCGGTCAGCTCGTGGTAGTGGGTGGCGAAGAGGGTGCGGGCGCCCACCCGGTCGTGCAGGTACTCGGTGACCGCCCAGGCGAGGCTCAGCCCGTCGAAGGTGCTGGTGCCGCGGCCGACCTCGTCCAGGATGACCAGGCTGCGCGGGGTCGCCCGGCGCAGGATGTGCGCCACCTCCCCCATCTCCACCATGAACGTGGACTTCCCCGCCGCCAGGTCGTCGGCGGAGCCGATGCGCGTGAAGATCCGGTCGACCACGCCGATGCGGGCCGACTCGGCGGGCAGGAAGCTCCCCACCTGCGCGGCCAGCACCAGCACCGCGACCTGCCGGGCGTAGGTCGACTTCCCCGCCATGTTGGGTCCCGTGATCAGGAGGATGCGGCGCTCCGGGCCCAGCACGGTGTCGTTGGGCACGAACTCGCCCGGGCCGAGCATCCGCTCGACCACGGGGTGACGCCCCTGGACGATCTCGATCCGGTCGCCCCCGTCCACCTCCGGCCGGACCCAGCCGCGCTCCGCCGCCACCTGGGCCAGTCCCTGGAGCGCGTCCAGCCGGCCCAGCGCGCGCGCCGAGGCGCGCAGGCGCCGGAGCTCCCGGCCGACGCGGGCGCGGAGGTCGGCGAAGAGCTCCGCCTCGCGCCGGGAGAGCGCCTCGCGGGCGCTCTCCACCCGCGCCTCCAGCTCGCTCAGCTCGCGGGTGACGTACCGCTCGGCGTTGGCGAGCGTCTGCTTGCGGGTGTAGTCGGGCGGCACCTGGCCGCGCTGGGAGCGGGAGACCTCGAGGTAGTAGCCGAAGACGCGGTTGTAGCCGACGCGGAGGCTGCGGATCCCGGTCCGCTCCCGCTCGCGCCGCTCGATGGCGCGGATCGCCTCCTCGCTGTCGCCGCTGAGCGCGCGCAGGCGGTCCACTTCCTGGTCGTAGCCGGGGCGGATCACGTCGCCCTCGCCCAGGACGGCGGGAGGCTCGTCCACCAGAGCGCGGCGGATCTCTTCGGCGAGGCCGGGCGGCGGCTCCAGGTCGGCCGATAGCTCCTGGAGGAGCTCCGGCAGCTCCAGCCCGGAGAGGAGCTGGCGGACGGCCTGGGCGGCCTCCATCGTCTGGGCGATCTCCAGCAGCTCGCGCGGCCCCGCCAGGCCGAGGACGGCGCGGGTGGCCAGGCGCTCCACGTCGCGGGCGCCGCCCAGGAGCTTCCGCAACCGGCTGCGTTCGAGCGCCTCCCGGACCAGGGTCTCCACCGCGTCCAGCCGGCGGAGGACGGGCTCGGCGCGGTTGAGGGGGCGCTCGATCCAGCGCCGGAGCGTCCGCAACCCCAGGGCGCTGACCGTCCCGTCCAGGGCCTCCAGGAGCGTCCCCTGGCGCCCGCCCTCCGGCCCGCGCTGGGTCAGCTCCAGGTTCCGGCGCGTGGCCGGGTCGAGGAGCATCGCCTCGCCCGGCTCGAGCAGGCGGATCTCCGTCAGCTGTCCGACGCCGCCCGGCTGGGACTCCTCCAGGTAGGCGAGGAGCGCCCCGGCGGCCGCCGTCGCCTGCGGCCGCGGCTCCAGCCCGAAGACATCCAAGGAAGCCAGCTCGAAGTGCTCCTTCAGCCTCCCGGCCGCCCGGGAGGGGTCGAAGTCGCCGGCGGGGCGCCGGGTGAGGCGGAAGCCCCGCTCCCGGACCGCTTCCTCCAGCGGCTTGGGGAGGCCCTCGGGCAGGAGCACCTCGGCGGGCTGGAGGCGGTCCAGCTCCTCCAGCCAGCCTTCCTCGCCCGCCTCCCACTCGCCCGCCCGGAACTCGCCGGTGGAGGCGTCGGCGTAGGCGAGACCCAGCGACCGGCGCCCGGGCGCCACCACCGCCAGGAAGTTGTTCCGGCCGGCATCGAGGAGCCCCGGTTCGAGGAGCGTCCCGGCGCTGATCACCTGGATCACCTGGCGCTGGACCAGGCCCTTCGCCAGGCGCGGGTCCTCCATCTGCTCGCAGAGCGCCACCCGGTAGCCCCTCTCCACCAGCCGCCGGATGTAGCCCTCCGCCGCGTGGTGGGGGACGCCGCACATGGGGACGCGGTGGCCCTTCTGCAGCTCGCGCCCGGTCAGCACCAGGTCGAGCTCGCGGGCGGCGATCTCCGCATCCTCGAAGAAGAGCTCGAAGAAGTCGCCCAGGCGGAAGAAGAGCAACGCATCCGGGTGCTCGGCCTTGATGCGGAGGTACTGGTCGAGGAGGGGCGGCGTTCCTGCGCTCCGGCCCGGGCCGCGCTGCCCCCGGGCGGCCAGGCCGTCGGGGGAGGCGGCGCTCATGCCTCCGCCTGTGCGGCCGGCGTCGCCGCCGTCGCTCCCGCCACCGCCCGCGCCGCCCCTGCCGCCACCCCTCCCCGGGCCAGGGAGCAGGCGGAGCACCCCGCCGGTCCCAGCGGCCCGCCGGTCAGAACGGCGGAGAGGACATTCAGGATGGCGGTGGTGGTCGCCTCCACCCTCCGGCGCGCCTCCTGGTAACGGCGGAGCGCCTGGGCGTCGCCTTCGCCCCGCTCGACCAGCTCCGCCTCGGCCGCCCGGAGCTCGGCCACCTCCTCGCTCTCCTCCAGCTCCCTGGCCAGCTCCCGGGCGCGGACGAGAAGGCTCGCCCTCATCGCCGGCCACCTGCCCGCGCGGTCGCGGCCGCCACGACCAGGCCGGGCGCGGGCTCGGCGCCGGCCGGCCGCCCGATCGCCTCCGCCTCCAGCGTCCAGGTGTGGGCACGGGTGATGCGGACGCGGGCCCACTCGCCGGCCCGCACCTGCCCGCCCGGCACCAGGACCAGCTTGTTACCCCGGGTGCGGGCGCTGAAGACCGAGGGATCCTTCTTGCTGGGCCCCTCGACCAGGACGTCGAACTCGCGGCCGACCAGCGTCTCGTTCTTCTCCCGGGCGATGGCGTAGACCACGTCGTTCAGCCGCTCCAGCCGGCGGTGCTTCTCCTCCTCCGTGGTCGGGTCGCCGGCCAGCCAGCGGGTGGCCACCGTGCCGGCGCGCGGCGAGTAGACGAAGGTGAAGGCGTTGTCGTAGCGGACCCGGCGGACCAGGTCCAGGGTCGCCTCGAAATCCGCTTCGGTCTCCCCCGGGAAGCCGACGATGATGTCGGTGGTCAGCGTCGCCTCCGGAATCCGCGCGCGGATCCGGTCGACGGTCTCCAGGTACTGCGCGACCGTATACTTGCGGTTCATCCGGCGCAGGACCGCGTCGGAGCCGGACTGGACCGGCAGGTGGATGTGCTCGCAGATGTGCTCGCTCTCCGCCAGGGTCTCGATCAGCTTGGGCGTGAAGTCCCGCGGGTGCGAGGTCATGTACCGGACCCAGCCGATGCCGGGCACGCGGTCGATCTCGCGCAGGAGGTCGGCGAAGTCGTACGGCTCGGGCAGGTCGTGGCCGTAGGAGTTGACGTTCTGGCCGAGCAGGGTGATCTCCTTGTAGCCCGCGTCCACCAGCCCGCGCACCTCGGCCAGGATCTCCTCCGGACGCCGGCTCCGCTCGCGGCCGCGGGTGGTGGGGACGATGCAGTACGTGCAGTACTTGTCGCAGCCGTAGATGATGTTGACCCAGGCCCGGACCCGGCTGGCCCGGCGGGAAGGAAGGTGCTCCTGGACGCCCTCGGCGTACTGCCAGACGTCCACCACCATCTCGTCGCTCCGGCGCGCCCGCTCGATCAGCTCCGGCAGGCGGTGCAGGTTGTGCGTGCCGAAGACCAGGTCGACGAAGGGCGCCTGCCGCCGGATCCGCTCTACCGCCTCCGGCACCTGCGCCATGCATCCGGCCACGCCCAGGATCATCTCGGGCCTGGCCGCCTTGAGCGGCTTGAGCCGGCCGATCTCGCCCAGCTGCTTCTGGTCGGCGTTGTCGCGGACGGTGCACGTGTTGAGGAGGACGACGTCCGCCTCCTCCGGCCCCTCCGCCGCCTCGTAGCCCATGGCCTCGAGCTGACCCGCGAGCACCTCGCTGTCGCGCTCGTTCATCTGGCAGCCCCACGTGCGGATGTAATACTTGCCCACCATGCGCCCAGACCCCCTGATCTGCCGGCATTATACCCGCGCGCCCGGGGGCCGTCCGCCCGGGGACCGTCCCACCGCCGGCCGGATCCCCGCTCGGGCTGCATCGCAGCGGGGATTGTGCGAGCCCCATGCCTCTGCTACCGTATGTCCGTACGTGACGGCCCTTGCGCGAAATTCGTCGTCCAGGCGGAGGTCATCCACGTTGGAAGTCATCCACCCAGTCGACCGGCAGATCATCGAGCTCCTGCAGGCGGACGGCCGCATGTCCTTCGTCGACATGGCGGCCCGTATCGGGGTCACGGAGGGGACCATCCGGCGCCGTTTCAACCAGTTGCGCGAGGCCGGCCTCATCCGCATCGCGGCCATCGCCGACCCCTTCGCCGTCGGCTTCGAGACCGCGGCCTTCTTCGGCCTGCGTGTGGATACGGCGGACATCGAGAGCGTCGTCCGCGAGCTGGTGGCCCTGCCCGAGGTCCACTACGTGGCCGCCGCCACCGGCGAGTACGACGTGGTCGCCCGCGCCTACTTCGCCAACAACCAGGAGCTGGCCGACTTCGTCCTGCGCAAGCTGAGCAAGATCCAGGGCATCCGGGAGATCAACTCCTCGCTCCTCCTGCGCATCTACAAGCGCTCCTACACCTGGGGCGTCGCCCTGCCCAGCTCCCGCAGCTGAACCCCCCGGGTTGCACCCCGGGGCAGGCGGCCCGCGCCCGCGCGCTCAGCTGCCCGCCGCCTCCGGCCCTGAACCGCGTCCCCGCCCTCCGCCTCGCCACGCGAAGCCGAAGAGGTGGAAGCCCCGCCGGGCGCGCCGCGGCGTGGAAGCGGCCAGCTCGTACCGGAGCTGGCGCACCTCCTGCTGCAGCCGGGCCAGCTGGACCAGCCACTGGTCCCGCTCCTCGCCCAGGAGGTGCTCCAGCCTCCGCACCCGCGCCTCCAGATCGGCCCACCGCGCCTCCGGAGAGGCGGGCTCCTGCGGCTCGGCCGGCGCCGCCCCGGCGGCCGCCAGCCCCTGCGCCTCGGCCTCGCCGCCCAGCCGCCGCGCCAGGAAGCGCTCCATGGCCACGAGGTCGGCGCTCCGCACCCGACGCTCTCCCGCCACGACCACGGTGCGGAAGAGTTCCGGCTGCTGCCGCGCCAGCGTCCGGAAGAGATAGGGGCGGATGTTCAGCCGTTCGCAGGCCTCCTCCAGCCCCAGCGACTCCTCCGCCTCCCCCGCCCCGGCGTCGCCCGGGCCTACCGGCCCTTCCTCCGGCCCCACAGCTGGCTCACCACCTCGTCGGGGGCGGTGGCGGCGCCCATGCGGCCACTGCCCTCCCCCTGGGCGTGAAAATCGCTCCCGCCCGTCGTCACCAGCCGGTAACGGTGCGCCAGATCGATGTAACGCTGGGTCTCCGTCGCGTTGTGCTCCGGATGCCAGGCCTCCAACCCGTCGAGGATGCCCGAGGCCGCCAGCTCCTCCACCAGCCCCTCGTCGCCCACCAGGCGCGGGTGGGCCAGCACGCAGACGCCGCCAGCCTGGTGGATGGCCTCTGCGGCGCTGGCGGGATCGAGCTTCGCCCGCGGCACGTAGCCGGGCTGGCCGCGCACCAGGTAGAGGTCGAAGGCCTCCTCCACGCTGGAGGCGTACCCTTCCTCCACCAGCGCCCGCGCCACGTGGGGGCGGCCGATCACCCCCGGTCCGGCCAGCTCGCGCACCCGGTCCAGGTCGACCACGATGTGCTCCTCGCCGAGCTTGGCCACGATCCGCTCGATGCGGGTGACGCGCTCCCGCTGCATGCGGGCCAGGAGCTCCGCCAGCGGCCCCTCGCCCAGTTCGGGCCAGTAGGCGATGAGATGGACGGAGCGCGACTGGACCTCGGTGCTCAGCTCCACCCCCGGCACCAGCTCCGGAGGGGTGAAGCCCTTCTGGCGCAGCTCCTCCACGGCCAGCCGCGCCGGCTCCAGCCCCTCGTCCGTGTCGTGGTCGGTGATCCCCAGATAGGCCAGCTTCAGGTCGACCCCCCAGCGGAGCAGCTGGGCGGGCGTCAGCGTACCGTCCGAATAGATCGTGTGGTTGTGCAGGTCGGCCGCCATACCTTCCCCCCGGCTAGGCGCCTTGCGCGTTCTCTCGGATGAAGACCCGGCGGATGGCGGTGGCGCGGCCGCTGGCCGCATCCACGTCCACCACCGCCCCGCAGAACTGCCGCGGCCCCCGCGCCACCTCGAACCGCACCGGCATCTGTGTCAGGAAGCGCTCCAGGGCCACCGACTTCTCCACGCCCAGGATCGACTCGCTCGGTCCCGTCATGCCCGCGTCGCTCAGGTAGGCGGTGCCCCCGGGCAGGATCCTCTCGTCGGCCGTCTGGACATGGGTGTGCGTCCCCAGGACGGCGCTGGCCCGGCCGTCGAGGTACCAGCCGAGGGCCACCTTCTCGCTGGTCGCCTCGGCGTGGACGTCCACCAGGATGGCGTCGGCACGCCCCTTCAGCTCCTCCAGCGCCTCGTCCGCCTTGCGGAAAGGATCGTCGACCTGGATGCGCATGAAGACCCGCCCGAGCAGGTTGACCACGCCCAGGCGGAAGCCGCCGCGGAGCTCCTTGACCAGCCAGCCCTGCCCGGGCACGCCCGGCGGGTAGTTGGCCGGCCGGACCACCTCGGTCAGGCCGTCGATGGCGGGGATCAGATCCCTCTGGTCCCAGGCGTGGTCGCCCAGGGTGATGACGTCCACCCCGGCCCGGAGGAGCTCCGCCGCCACGGCCGGCGTCAGCCCCGCATGGCCGGCCGCGTTCTCGGCGTTCGCCACGACCGCGTCGATCGCCTGCTCGTGGACGAGGCGGGAGAGGACCTCGCGCACCATCTCCCGCCCCGGCTTGCCGACGATGTCACCTATGAAAAGGAGACGCAAGCCATGCCTCCTCAGCGCGCATACTCCACCGCGCGGGACTCGCGGATCACGGTCACCTTGATCTGTCCCGGGTACTGCATCTCCTTCTCGATGCGCCGGGCGATCTCCTTGGCCATGGTCCAGGAGGCCAGGTCGTCCACCTCGTCCGGCTTGACGATGATCCGGATCTCACGCCCCGCCTGGATGGCGTAGGACTTCTCCACGCCCTTGAAGGAGCTGGCAATCTCCTCCAGCTTGGTCAGCCGTTGGATGTACGCCTCCAGGGTCTCCCGGCGCGCACCCGGTCGGGCGGCCGAAAGCGCGTCGGCGGCGGTCACCAGCACCGCCTCGACGCTCAGCGCCTCGAATTCCCCGTGGTGGGTGGACATGGCGTGGATCACTTCCTCCGACTCGTGGTAGCGCCGGAGGAGCTCCATGCCCAGCATCACGTGGGTGCCTTCCATCTCGCGGTCGATCGCCTTGCCGATGTCGTGGAGCAGGCCGGCGCGCTTGGCCACCGCCACGTTGGCCCCCAGCATGCTGGCCATCATGCCCGCCAGGTGCGCCACCTCCACGGAGTGGCGAAGCACGTTCTGGCCGTAGCTGGTGCGGAACTTGAGACGCCCCAGCGTGCGCACCAGCTCGCCGTGGAGGCCGTGGACGCCCACCTCCAGGCAGGCCTCCTCGCCCGCCTGCTGGATCTCCTGCTCGATCTCCCTCTCGGCCTTCTGGTAGATCTCCTCGATCCGCGCGGGATGGATCCGCCCGTCCGCCACCAGCATCTCCAGGGCCAGCCGGGCCTTCTCGCGTCGGACCGGCTCGAAGGCGGAGACCACCACCGCCTCCGGCGTGTCGTCGACGATCAGGTCGACGCCCGCGATGGCTTCGAAGGCGCGGATGTTCCGGCCCTCGCGGCCGATGATGCGCCCCTTCATGTCGTCGCTGGGAAGCGGGACCACGGAGACGCTGGACTCCGCCACGTAGTCGGCGGCGCAGCGCTGGATCGCCTGGGCGATCACCTCGCGCGCCTCGCGCTCCGCACGGCTGCGCGCCTCCTCCTCGATCTGGCGGGCGAGCAGGGCCGCGTCGCGCTCCGCCGCCTGGCGGACCTCCGCCATCATCTCCTCGCGGGCCTGTTGCCGGGTCAGTCCGGCGATCCGCTCCAGCTCCGCCATCTGTTGCTGGTGCAGCCGCTCGGCCTCGGCCCGGAGTGCCTCCGCCTCGCGGGTCCTCCGCTCCAGCTCCTCCTCGCGGCGGTCCAGCTGCCGCGCCCGGTGCTCCAACCCCTCCTCGCGCTGCTCCAGCCTCGCTTCGACCTTCTGCACGTCGCTCCGCCACGACTGGGCCTCTTCCTGGGCCTGGCGGAGGAGCCTACGCGACTCTTCCTCGGCTTGAAGCCGTCCCTGGAGCAGGATCTGCTCCCTCTCCTTGGCCGCCTCCTCGCGGATGCGGGCGGCCTCTTCCTCCGCCTGATGGAGCAGGCTCGTAGACGCCCCGCGCGCCCACAGATAGGCTGCGCCGGCGCCCGCCACCAGCCCCACCAGCAGGGCGACCAGCGTCCACCCCATTCTTGTTCACCCCTGTCGTCATCAGCCCACCCGTTCCTCTCGACCGGCAGGCCCTGTGCGCCCGGTCCCCGCGGCCTCCGCCCCCTCCGTTCCGAGGTCGGAGGCGCCGTAGAGATGCAAAAAGACCGAGCGGGGGCTCGGCCTCCAATGCCACTTCGCCATGGATTAACGGGTCTTCGGGTGGCCTCGACCGGCGAGGCGGACCGACCGTCTCCTCCGCCGCCGGCGGCGTCGATCCGTCCCGTCGCCCGGATGGTTCCCGTCGTCTCTGGCGCCCACCTGTCGCCCCGTCTATCTATGCGAACGGCCTATGGCCGGATTGGTTGACATACGCCCTCGTTCAGTTTAGAAGTCGACGGAAATCGCTGTCAAGGCGAGCAAGAGTCCGCTCCACGACCTCCCAGCCGAAGCCGCGCCGCCGGAGGAAGTCGGCCACCCGGCGCCGGCGGACCTCCGCCGCCTCGCCCTGGTAGCGGAGCCACCTCTGGCGTCCCAGCTCGAGCGCCACCGACTCCTCGGCGGGCAGCTCGGCGGCCGCCAGCGCCTCCTCGATCACCGGCGCGGGGATCCCGCGCTTGCGCAGCTCCTGGCGCAGGCGGACCGGGCCCCACTCGCGCCCCCGCTCCTCGAGCAGGCGGCGCGCCACTCCCAGATCGTCCACGTAGCCGAACCGCTCCAGCCGGGCGAGCGCCCGCTCCGCCGCCTCCTTCGTCCAGCCCGCCCGCTGCAGGCGGATCTCCAGCTCGCGGCGTGAGCGCGGGTGCACGGCCAGCCAGCGCAAGGCACGCAAGAAGGCCGACTCGGTCTCCACCTCCAGGCGAAGCCGGGCGGCCCGCTCCTCGTCCAGCTCCTCGCCGACCTGCAGGCCGAGCTCGACGGCGGCGGCGGTGGAGACGGAGCCGAGCGGCTCGCCGTCCACCATGACTGCGATGCCGCCCTTGGGATCGGCCTCGAGCCCGGTGATCCTCACTCGCCCACTCCCGGTTCGTCGTCGTCCGCGGCCGCCGTGGCGGCCGCGACCATCGAGCCGCCCAGCCGCTCCCGGATCCTGGCCTCGATCTCGGCCGCCAGCTCCGGATGCTCCCGCAGGTACTCGCGGGCGTTCTCCTTGCCCTGGCCCAGCCGCACGTCCCCGTAGGCGTACCACGCGCCCGTGCGCAGGATGATCTCCAGCTCCGAGCCGATGTCCAGGATGTCGCCCTCCCTGGAGATGCCGCGCCCGTAGAGCAGGTCGAACTCTGCCTGCTTGAAGGGGGGCGCCACCTTGTTCTTGACCACCTTGGCGCGGACGCGGATGCCGACGTTCTCCGTCCCCTGCTTGAGCGACTCCACCCGGCGCACGTCGATGCGGACCGAGGCGTAGAACTTGAGCGCCCGCCCGCCGGGGGTCACCTCGGGGTTGCCGAACATGACGCCGACCTTCTCGCGCAGCTGGTTGATGAAGACGACGCAGGTGCGCGAGCGCGAGATGGAGCCGGTCAGCTTCCGCAGGGCCTGCGACATCAGCCGCGCCTGAAGGCCCACGTGGGAGTCGCCCATCTCCCCCTCGATCTCGGCCTTGGGTACCAGCGCCGCCACCGAGTCGACCACGACCACGTCCACCGCCCCGGACCGGACCAGGGCGTCGGCGATCTCCAGAGCCTGCTCCCCCGTGTCGGGCTGCGAGATGAGGAGGTTGTCCACGTCGACGCCGATGCCCCGTGCGTAGCTGGGATCGAGCGCGTGCTCCGCGTCGATGAAGGCGGCGACGCCGCCTCCCTTCTGCGCCTCGGCGATCACGTGGAGCGCGACGGTCGTCTTGCCCGAGGACTCGGGACCGAAGATCTCCACCACCCGTCCCCGCGGCAGCCCGCCCACGCCCAGCGCCAGGTCCAGGGCAAGCGAACCGGTGGAGATGGTCTCCACCTGCATCTGCGCCGCCGCCTCGCCCATGCGCATGATGGCACCCTTGCCGAATTGGCGCTCGATCTGGAGCAGGGCGGAATCCAGCGCTTTCTGTCGGTCCAACGCCCAATCCCCCATCTTTTTCCAGATCACTTCTCTCCCAGTATCCTCCCATGCCCGGAGGTTGACAAGGGGAGAGGTGAAAAAGGGAACCGCGCCACCACGGAGTAGCGCGCACCCTCCGGCCTCAGCTCGCTGCGGTAGAGCGCGAATTCCGCCACCGACCCCGATGCCCAGGGGTGCCCCTGCCAGGAGCCTATCAGATCGGAGACGTCGACCGGGCTCTCCCGCCGGCTCCGCCCCACCGTCAGGTGCGGGAGGAAGCGGCGCCTCTCCGCGGGCCACCCCAGCCGCCGTACGCCGGCCTCCACGGCCCCGGCCAGCGGCTCCAGCCAGTCCGCGGCCACGCCGAGCCAGAGCACCCGCGCGCGCCGCGGGTCGGGGAAGGCTCCTCCCCCCACCAGCCGGATCGGCGCCGCTCCTTCCGGGCGGGCGATCCGCCCCAGCTCGCCCACCAGCGGCTCGACCCGCTCCCGGGGCGTCTCGCCCAGGAAGCGGAGCGTGAGGTGAAGCTGCTCCGGCTCCACCCAGCGCACCCCGCGCGGCCCCCCGTCCCAGCGGGTGCGGATCGCCGCCAGCGCGGGGCCAGCCAGCGCCTGGAGCGGCACCGCCACGAAGAGGCGCCAGCTCCCGCTCACGCCGGTTCGCCCCCCAGCTTCCCGAGGAAGCTCTCCAGAAGGAGCTCCACCGCGCGCTCCTTGACCCGCCGCCGGTCGCCGTCGAGGCGGAGCTCCTCCGCCCAGACCTCGCCGCCGCCGGCCACCGCCACCCAGACCAAGCCGACCGGCTTGGCGGGCGTGGCACCGCCGGGCCCCGCGATCCCGGTGGTGGCCAGGCCCCAGTCGGAGCCCGCCCGCCGGCGGACCCCCTCGGCCATGGCGCGGGCGGTCTCCTCGCTGACCGCGCCGTACCGCTCCAGCACCGTCACCGGCACGCCCAGCACCGCTTCCTTGGCGCGGTTGGCGTAGGCGACCACTCCCAGGAGGAAGTAGTCCGAGGCGCCGGGCACGTCGGTGATCCGGTCGGCCAGGAGACCGCCGGTACAGGACTCCGCCACCGCCAGCGTCTCGCCCCGGCGCCGCAGCAGGTCGCCGACGCGCTCCGCCAGCCCCGCGGCGCGCTCCCCGCTCATCCCGCCAGCCTCCTCGACCCCGCTCCCATGCCGGTCGGCCCGCTTCCGGGATTCCGTCTAGCGCCCGCCCGCTCCTGCCTGCGCCGCCAGGGGCGGCCAGCCCAGGAGCCGGCGCAGCTCCGCCCCGCTCATCCGCTCGCGTTCCAGCAGCTGCCGCGCCGCCTGCTCCAGCTGCCCCCGGTTCTCCTCCAGAATCGCCTGGGTCCGGCGTTCCATCTCGTTCATCAGCTCGCTCAGCGCGCGGTGGCGGAGCACCTGGGGAAGCGTCTCCCGGCTGACCACGCCCAGTCGCGTCATGCCCGCGTAGATCATCCGCTCCGCCAGGGAGAGCGCCTGGTCGAAATCTCCGGCCGCACCGGTGCTGCTGCTCCCCAGGAGGAGCCGCTCGGCCAGCGAGCCGCCCAGGGCACGGCAGATCTGGTTCTCCAGGTACTCCTGCGTATAAAGGTACGGATCGTCCTGGGGGGCCTGCCGCACGTAGCCCAGCGCCTCCCCGCGCGAGGCGATGGTGATGCTGGCCACCGACCCGGGCTCCAGCCACTCGCCCACCAGCGCATGGCCCGACTCGTGGACCGCGATCCGGTAGCGCTCTTCCTCGCTGGGGCGGCGGTCCAGCCTCTCGCCCATGATCACCTTGTCGATGGCCTCCAGGAGGTGGCGCTGGTGGATCGCTTCCTCGCCCTGGCGCATGGCGAGGATGGCCGCCTCGTTGGTCAGATTCTCCAGGTGCGCGCCGGAGAAGCCGAAGGTCTCCCGCGCCACCTCGTCCAGATCGACATCCCCGGCCAGCCGCTTGTTCCGGGTGTGCAGCTCCAGGATCTGCCGCCGGCCCTCCCGGTCGGGCAGCTCCACCCGGACCACCCGGTCGAACCGGCCGGGGCGCGTCAGGGCCTCGTCCAGCAGGTCGGGCCGGTTGGTGGCGCCGATCACCAGCACGTAGACCTCCTGGTCGGCGCGGATGCCGTCCATCTCCACCAGCAGCTGGTTGAGCGTCTGGTCGTACTCCAGGTGGCTCTCGTGGCGGCCGCGCTTGCCGCCCAGCACCTCCAGCTCGTCGATGAAGACGATGGCGCTGGTCCGCCCGGTCCGCCGCGCCGTCTCCCGCGCCCTGCGGAACAGCTCGCGCACCCGCTGCGCGCCTACGCCGGCGTACATCTCCACGAACTCCGACCCGGAGGTGGGGATGAAGACCGAGCGGGTGGCGGTAGCCGCCGCCTTGGCCAGAAGCGTCTTGCCGGTCCCCGGGGGGCCGACCAGCAGGATGCCGCGCAGCGGCCGGATGCCCATGGTGCGGACGCGCTCCACCTCGGTGACGAAGGTGAGCGCCTCCATCAGCTCCTGCTTGGCGGAGCCCTGCCCGCCGATGTCGTCGAAGGTGATCCCCTCGTCCCGCTCGAAGGGAGCCAGCGGCGCGAACCGCCGCAGCGGCAGGCCGGGGATGCCCAGCGTGCGGTAGACGAGGACGAGCCCACCCGCGAGCACCCAGAGCGGAAGAACGTTGACGCCCTGGCCCAGGAGGAAGAGGCTCAGGGCGATCGCTGCACCGATCGCCAGTTCCATCATCCGCTCCCGCTCACCTCGCTCTTGCCGGCTGCCGCTCGGGGCACCAGTTCGTAGAGGTAATGGCTTCCTTTCACCATCGTCACGTACAGGTAGCGTTCGTCCACGGTCAGGGTCAGCCGCCGGAGACCCAACGTGCGAGCCATCTGCTGGGCCCTCCGGTCCATGTCCAGGAAGTGGCCGGTCGCCAACCCTTCGGCCAGTACCAGGTTGAGCCGGTAGTAGTCGCTGGTCAGCTCGGCGTCCCGCCGGTCCGCCACCTCCAGGCGGAAGCGGCCGGATCCCAGGGAGGCGTCGAGCGCCTGCTCCAGCGAGCGGTAGCTCTCCTGCAGGTTGGCCACCGGCCTGAGCCGGACCTGGATCACGGGAGGAGTCGCCTGGGAGTCGACCCGGTAGCTTTCAACCTCCGCCCGGCTCGCCATGGCGGCCTGGAGCGGACGGGTGAAGGTGGTCCAGCGGTAGAGCCACTGACCGCCGAAGAGGACGACCAAGCCCGCCGCCAGGCCCAGGACGATCCGGGCCGCGCGCCGAGATCCCGCCGACACCGCCTACCTCCTCGGGCACGAGATCCTACCTCTGTTCATGTTAAGGACTTGGGACACCGTGCGGAAACGGACAAGCGTGGCAGGCGGCCCAGCTTCCGGTCGCGCCCGGGGCTCCTCCCCCGGAAGGAGCCCCGGGCCGCCGCTGCCGGGGCGGCGGCCCGGGGGCGGTCACTCCGCCAGCACCTTGACGAACTCGACCTGGTCGTACTCGGTCAGGTCGTCGCGCAGGACGGTGGTCGGCCGGTACCCCAGTTTCAGGTAGAAGTCGATGGCCGGCGCGTCCCTCAGGCCCGTGCGCAAGACGACCCGGGTGGCCCCTCGACCGAGCGCCTCGGCCTCGACCCGGCTCATCAGCGAGCGTCCCACCGCCAGGTGGGAGTAGGCGGGATCGACGGCCAGGTCGTAGACCTCGCAGACCTCGCCGTCCAGGCGGCCGCGAACCGCCCCGATCACCTCGTCCGCCTGGCGCGCGACCAGGACGACCGCCTCCCGCAGGTCGCGCAGGAGGTCTTCCTCCGTCTCACGCAACTGGGGCAGGGGAAAGCGATAGCGACGCTGGTTCTCGCTGAAGGCCGACCGCTGCACGTTCAGGATGCTGGGTACGTCGTCCGTGGTGGCGTACTCGACGGTCCACAAGGCTGCCCACCCTCCTCGATCTCGCCCGGGTCCGGCCGTCTCCCGCGGTCGGGAGCCCGTTCACTCCCCGTCAGGGGATGGCCCGGCGGCGTACCGGCGCGGCGCGCTCCCCGGCCTGCGCACGGGCGCAGGCGACGCAGATCCGGCGGAAGCGTCCCTCACGCTCCATGGCCTCCAGCGTCCGTAGCGTGGGATCGTTGCCGCGGAACCGCCGGATCAGTTTACCGCAGGATTGGCAGTGCATGTCGCGGAAGAGCGGCACGACCTGACCCACCTTCGTCCTCCCTCCTTCCCTCCTGCCACCTGGGGTTCTCCTGCTGGGGGGCTCCGGCGCGTCCGGCCGGATGCGAGTCGGCCGGAGAACAGGCAGGCTTTACCCGGGCCTGCCTGTGGTATACTAGCGGTACGCTGACCCCGGTTCGGCGAATCTCTTCACCTGGAGGTCTCAAGGTTTGCAGGGTACTGTCAAGTGGTTCAACGCGGAGAAGGGTTACGGGTTCATCAGCCGTGACGACGGTGAGGGCGACGTCTTCGTGCACTACACCGCCATTCAGAGTGAAGGATTCCGGACCCTCGAGGAAGGTCAGCGCGTCGAGTTCGACATCGTTCAGGGCACCAAGGGACCGCAGGCCCAGAACGTTGTAAGGATCTGACGCAGCACCCTGGGAAGTAGGAAATCGAAAGAGCGTTCTGCTGGCGCAGAACGCTCTTTTGGTCCCCGTGCCACCCGGGTTGCAGGCCGTCTCCTCCTCTCCCAGCCGCGTGCTCATCGCGCACCGCCCCCCGTACCTTGCCCGGGGATTCGACGCCAGCGCCCGGCTTACCTTCCGTTCGGATCCGGGAGGGTGGAGAGGCGCCGGCGCTGCCGTTCCAGGAGGCGTCGGCGGCGCAGGCGGCGCAGCCGCCATTCCCAGGCGCCCCCTGCCAGAAGCACCAGGAGGAGGAGCCACCCTTCCCAGCCCTTGCGGCCGGGCCCCGCCCCGGCCGAGGCCTCCTGACCGGCCACCGGGGCCGGCTGCCGAAGCGGGACCCGCCCCAGGAGCCGGCCATCCAGATAGGCGCCGGCCCATCCCACCGTCCGCCCCGGCGAGGGGGCGCGCACGCCGGCCTGCACCCGTATCTGGAGCGCGGGAGAGCCCACCGGCAGGTCGATCTGAAGCGGACGGAGCGCCTCCGCCTCGACCCGCCGGCCACCGGGCAGGCGAAGCAGGAAACGCTGCCCCGCGTCCACCGCCCGCACCGGGTAGAAACTCCGGAAGGCCCAGTCCGCCAAGGCATAGCTCTCCTCCCAGTTGCCCAGCCCGCCGCCCATGGTCACCACCAGGATCTCGCGCGTCCCCCGGCGGACGGCCAGGACCAGCGTCTGCCCCGCCTCCACCGTGTAGCCGTTCTTGACCCCGACCACATCGGGGTGAAGGAAGAGGAGCCGGTTGTGGTTGACCAGGTGGCGGGGACCGTCGCCGTGGTTCCAGGGGATGTCCGCTTCCTTGACGGAGACGAGCTGGCGGAAGGCGGGATTCCGGAGCGCCGCCCGGGCGATGACGGCCATGTCCAGCGGCGAGGCCACGTGGCCGGGAGCGGGCAGGCCGCTGGCGTTGACGAAGTGGGCGGTGCGCGCGCCCAGCTGGGCGGCGCGCTGGTCGAGCAGGCGGGCGAAGGCGGCCTCGCTGCCGGCCACGTGCTCGGCCAGCGCCACCGCGGCGTCGTTGGCCGAGGCGAGCATCAGCGCCAGGAGGAGCTGCCGGACGGTGAACGTCGAGCCTTCGCTCAGGTAGACGCGGCTTCCCTGCACCTCGGAGGCCTGGCGGCTGACCGTGACCCGGTCGTCGGGCCGGCTCCGCTCCAGGACGACGAGCGCCGTCAGGATCTTGGTGATGCTGGCCGGGGGCCGGGGCACGTCGCCCTGCCGCTCGGCCAGGACCTGGCCTGTCGCCTCGTCCATGACCACGTAGCCCGGCGCCTCCACCGGAGGGGGCGGCTCCTCGGGACGGAGGAGCGCGGCCAACCCGAGCCGCGGATCCCGGGCCGCGACCGGCGCCGGCGGGAGGAGCGGCTGGAGAAGGCAGGCAAGCAGGAGGACCGCGGCCCACCTCCGGCGCCCCGGACGCGGTGCGCCCCCCGGTCCCGCGCTCAAGGAAGCTCGCTTCCCATCAGATCCGCCGCTTCGGCCCGCTCGATCCGGACGCGGACCCGGTCGCCCGGGCGGTGCGGGCGGAGCCCGGCGAAGACGACGTTCCCGTCCACCTCGGGTGCCTGCCCCCACCAGCGGCCCACCCAGTAGCGCGGATCGTCGGGGTCCTGCGCCTCCACCCAGACCTCCAGCGTGCGGCCCAGGAAGCGTCGCTGCCGCCGTTCGCCGATCCGCGCCTGCAGCGCCTCGGCCCGGCGCAGCCGCGATTCCTTCACCCGCTCCGGCACCTGGGGATGGAGGTCGGCGGCCGGCGTCCCGGGCTCGCGCGAGTAGGCGAAGAAGCCGACCCGGTCCAGCTCCAGGGAGCGCAGGAGGTCGAGGAGTTCCTCGAACTGGGCCCTTCCCTCGCCGGGGAAGCCGACGATGAAGGTGCTGCGCAGGATGGCGTCCGGCATCGTCCGCCGGATCCTCTGCACCTTCTCCTCGATCAGCGGCCGCCGCTCGGGCCGCCGCATCGCCTGCAGGACGGCGTCGCTCCCGTGCTGGAGCGGCATGTCCAGGTAGTGCAGGATGTGGCGGCTCTCCGCCATCACCTCCAGGAGCCGCTCGTCCACCAGCGTCGGGTAGGCGTAGTGGAGGCGGAGCCACTCCACCCCGTCCACGCGGTCCAGCCGGCGGAGGAGCTCCGGCAGCCGCGGGCCGCCCGGGTGGTCGAGGCCGTAGGCGGTGCTGTCCTGGGCGATCAGGTTGATCTCCCGGACGCCGGCCTGGGCCAGCTCCGCCACCTCCCGCTCGATCACCTCCGCCGGCCGCGAGCGGAAGCGCCCGCGCATCAGGGGGATGGCGCAGAAGGCGCAGCCGTGGTCGCAGCCCTCGGAGATCTTGACGTACGCGCTGAAGCCGCCCGCGCCGAGGCGCGGCAGGGGGGCGTCGTACCGGTAGGAAGGAACCCCCACCCGGTCGGGCGGCTCCCCGTCCCTGTGCCCCTCCAGCACCTGGCGGAGCACCTCGGCCACCTGGGGGAAGTCGCCGCTGCCCAGCAGGGCGTCCACCCCGGGGTAGAGCCGGCGCAGGCCCACCGGATCGCGCTGGACCAGGCAGCCGGCCACCACCACGGCCCGGGTCCGCCCCCGCTGCTTCAGCTCCAGCAGCTCCTCCAGCGCCTCCTGCGACTCCTGCCGCGCCGGCCCGATGAAGCCGCAGGTCTCCAGGACCGCCACGTCCGCGCCGGCCGCCCTCTCCGCCAGGCGGAAGCCGGACCGGGCCAGGAGGCCCGCCATGTACTCGCTGTCCACCGTGTTCTTGGCGCAGCCCAACGTCTCGATGTAGACCGACGGCCTCGTTCGGGCCCCCATCTCCTCACCTCTGCCTCTGCGCCGGTCCGCCCCTGCGCTAGTCCGTACCGCCTCCCGACGCCTGCCGGCGGGAGCACGCGGCCTCCTCCGGCCGGAGGGGCCAGGCGACCAGGTGGAGGGGTTCGATCGGGGCCTCGGCCACTTCCTCCAGCCAGTCCGTGCCGCTCCGCGCCAGCCAGGACCAGACGGCGAAGACGCGGTCCTGGGGGAGCGCCAGCGGGAAGAGCGCGGTGGCCACCCGGCGCGCCTCCGAGAAGTCGGCGCGATGGCGGAGCCGGAGCAGGCTCCAGAGCCGCCGGTCGAGGCGCGCCAGCCACCGTCCGGTCCAGGCGGAGCCGGCGTCTTCCCCCGGCCCGGCGGCTGCGCCCTCCCCGCCCTCCAGCGCCGCCAGGAAGCCCTGGCTCGCCTCCAGCGCCCGGGCCAGGGCCTGGCGGCGCGCCTCCCACTCGCTCAAGGCCGCCCGGACGGAGGGGATGCCCCTGGCCACCAGGATCTCCGGCCGGCTGCGCGCCTCCCAGACGCTGGCGACATCGGCGTCTGCGCGCTCCATCCACTCGGCCTCCTCCCCGCCCACCACCGTCACGTGCCGGCGCGGGAGGAAGACCGGGGGGCGCTGGCCGTAGAAGGCGTAGAGCTCGGCCAGCTGGCTCAGGTAGGCGATCTCGCCGGGGCCGGCCACGTAGGCGACGGTGGGCAGGAGCCGGTCCTGGACGACGGGGCGGAGGGCGGCCGAGGGGCTGAACCGTTCCGGCGCCCGCTCCAGCTCGTCCAGAAGCGCCGCGGCGGTGCCGGACCAGGCGCCCCCGCGCTCGGAGAAGCTTCCTTCCCGGTATTGGAGGGCGCGGCGGGCGCCGTCGCCGTCCAGGTGGAAGAGCGGGAGCTGGAGCGGGTGGGAGCGGAGGGCGGGGGTGAGGCCGCGGGCGCGGATCGCTTCCTCGCCCTGGCGACAGGCCTGGAGCACCTCCGCCGGCCGGCGGAGGAGGAGCTCCACCGCCGGCGCCGCCAGCCTCCGCAGCTCCGGGCGCATCGGATCGCAGAGGACGAGCCCGCGCCGGCCGAGCAGGCCCAGGAGCAGGCGGGCGAACCAGTCGCCCAGGAGGCGGGAGCTCCGGAGGCTCCCCTCCAGGAGGGCCCGCACCTCCCCGGCATGCTCCAGAGGGGCCAGCGCCTGCAGGAGCGCCTCGACGGCCAGCTGGGCGTCCGCCTCCAGCGGCACCCAGGCGACCGGGCGACGCCAGCCGTGGCGGGTGGCCAGCCGGATGCGCATCACCCGCCGGTCGGCGGTCCAGACGTAGGTTCCCGAGGCCTCGCCGTAGTCGTGATCCTCCCCGGCCAGCCAGAAGACCGGGATCACCGGGCGGCGCCAGCGGAGCTCCAGCTCGCGCGCCCAGCGGACCGCCTGGAGCGCCTTGTAGACGGTGTATGCCGGCCCCCCCGCCAGGGCGGGCTGCTGGCCGGTGACCAGCGCGAGCGCCCGGGGGTCCTCGAGCCGGGCCGCGTTCTCCATGCTGGCCAGGGGCGCCCCCAGCTCCCGGCCGGTGGCCAGGAGCGCCTCCACCAGCCGGTGCCGGTCGCCGGCGAAATGCTCCCCCACCCACGCCGCCTGCTCGGCCAGCGCGGGCTCGTCCGGGCGGAGGGCGAGCCGCAGCCGGTCCTGGAGGACGGCGGGCTCTTCCAGCCAGCGGCCGAAGAGCGGGTTGACGGCAAGGGGACTGAGCGGTCCGGCGCGAAACTCTTTGGGGATCTTGGTCACCGTCCTTCGCGGGGCCGGCGCGTCCGGCCCCTTGGATCGAGGTGGGTGGTCCGCCCTTGAATCTCGCGCAGCTTCTCGAGGAGATCGACGCCGACCCGGCGCTCCGGCCCTCCATCACCGCCTGGGTACGGATCCCGCCGCGCGAGGCCCGCTGGAGCGACTGGCCGGAGTGGAGCCCGGCGGCCCTCCGGCAGGCCCTGGAACGGCGCGGTGTGCATCGTCTCTACAGCCACCAGCTCGCCGCCTGGCAGGCGGCCCGGGAGGGGCGGAACCCGGTGGTGGTGACGCCCACCGCCTCCGGGAAGACGCTCTGCTACAACCTGCCGGTGCTGGAGCGCCTCCTGGCCGAGCCCGAGGCGCGGGCGCTCTACCTCTTCCCCACCAAGGCCCTGGCCCAGGATCAGAGGGCGGAGCTCTCCGCCCTCCTGGAGGCCCTGGGGGAGGGCTTCCTCGCCGACACCTACGATGGCGACACGCCTCCCGAAAGGCGCCGTGCCATCCGGGCGGCGGCGCGCATCGTCATCACCAACCCCGACATGCTCCACGCAGCCATTCTGCCGCATCACACCCAGTGGCAGAAGCTCTTCCAGGGGCTCCGCTTCGTCGTCATCGACGAGCTCCACCAGTACCGGGGCGTCTTCGGCAGCCACGTGGCCGGCGTCCTCCGGCGCCTGGAGCGGATCGCCCGCTTCTACGGGAGCTCCCCCCAGGTCATCGCCACCTCGGCCACCATCGGCAACCCGGCCGAACTGGCCCGGCGCCTGACCGGCCGGGCCGCCGTCGCCATCCGGGAGAACGGCGCGCCCCAGGGTGAGAAGCACTTTCTATTCTATAACCCGCCCCTGGTGGACCCCTCCTCCGGCATCCGGAGAAGCTCGCTGGCCGAGGCCGAAGCCTGGGCGGCCCGTTTCCTCCGCCATGCCGTCCCCACCATCCTCTTCGGGCGCTCCCGCCTCTCCGTGGAGCTGATGCTCTCGGAGCTGCGCCGGAAGCTGCCACCCGCGCTGGCCAGCCGGGTGGAGGGGTACCGGGGAGGCTACCTGCCGGGGGAGCGGCGCCGGATCGAGCGCGGCCTGCGGAGCGGCCAGATCCTCGGCGTGGCCAGCACCAACGCCCTGGAGCTGGGCGTCGACATCGGCAGCCTGAGCGCCTCGGTGATGGCCGGCTACCCCGGGAGCGTCGCCAGCACCTGGCAGGAGGCGGGGCGCGCCGGGCGGCGGCAGGAGCCGGCGGTGGCGGTGCTGGTGGCCGGCGGGGCCCCCCTCGACCAGTACGTGGTGACGCACCCGGAGTACTTCCTGTCGAAGGAGCCGGAAGAGGCGCGCATCAACCCGGAAAACCTCTACATCCTCATGAGCCACGTCCAGTGCGCCGCCTTCGAGCTCCCCTTCCGCGACGGCGAGCGCTGGCCGGGCCTGGAGGGCGAGGACGGCGTCGACCTGGAGGCGATCCTCGAGTTCCTCGCCCGGGAAGGGGTGCTCCGCCACACCGGCGGCCGCTGGTTCTGGAACGCGGAGAGCTTCCCCGCCAACGAGATCAGCCTCCGCTCGGCGGCGCAGGAGAACGTGGTCATCGTCGACAGCAGCCAGGGGGCCCGGGTGATCGGCGAGGTGGACCTCTTCTCGGCGCCGCTCCTGGTCCACGAGCAGGCCATCTACCTCCACGGGGGCCGGCAGTACGAGGTGACCCGGCTCGACTTCCAGGAGAGGAAGGCGTACGTCCGGCCGGTGGACGTGGACTATTACACCGACGCCGATCTGGCGGTGGAGCTGCGCGTCACCCAGGTGGAGCGCCAGGAGGCGCTCCCCGGCGGATGGCAGCGGGCCTGGGGCGAGGTGCGGGTCGTCTCCCGGGCCACCCTCTTCAAGAAGATCCGGCTCACCACCCGCGAGAACGTGGGCTGGGGGCGGATCCACCTGCCGGAGCTGGAGATGCCCTCCGCCGCCTTCTGGCTGGCGCTGCCGCCGGAGAGCGGCGCCCTCTGGCCGCAGGCGGTGCTGGAGGGCGGGCTGCTGGGGCTCGGACGGCTGCTGGCGGGGGTGGCCCCGCTCTACCTCCTCTGCGACCCCCAGGACCTCCGTTCCTCGGTCCAGGCGCGCTCGCCTTTCACGGGCCGGCCCACGGTCTTCCTCTACGAGTCCTACCCGGGGGGCGTGGGGCTGAGCGAGAAGCTGTACGCGCTCCACCGGGACCTTCTGCGGACCGCCCTCGAGCTGGTCGACCGCTGCCCCTGCGAGAACGGCTGCCCCGGTTGCGTGGGCCCGGCCAGCGAGGTGGGGCCGCGGGGGAAGGAGGTGGCGCGGTCGCTCCTGGCCGCCTGCCTGGAGGCCGGAGGGAGCGGCCTGGGCGAGGTGAGGCCGCACGGGGCTCCTTGAGCGCTGGGACCGCTTCCTGGCGGAGCGGGCGAAGGCGCCGGCCGGGGCGGCTTCGCGCGCCGCGCCGCTGTACCCTTCCGCGCCTTCCGGCGAGCCGGGGTCCGCCCTCCGGCGGGCAGGTCCCCTGCGGCTCCCGGCGGCGAGGGTGCCCGGTCTCTCCCCGCAGGGCCTGGACGCCGAACCGCGGCGCGGGCTGCTCCCCTCGGCCGTCCCCCTGGAGGGCTCCCCCCGGGGGTGGGGCTACCTGGACGTGGAGAGCACCGGGCTCTCCCGGGGCGCGGGGACGCTGGTCTTCCTGGTCGGCCTCGCCTGGTGGGAGGAGGACGAGCTGGTGGTCCTCCAGCACCTCCTCCCCGACCCGGCGGAGGAGGCGGCCTGGCTGGAGGAGGTGGCGGCGGAGATGGCCGGCCGCCCCTGGGTCACCTTCAACGGCGACCGCTTCGACCTGCCCCTGCTGGCGGGGCGCTGGCTTCTCTGCCACGGTCCGGGCGCCGGCCCCAACCCCTTCGCCCCCGCTGCGCCGGGTGCGACGGGAGCGGCGGGCACCGCGGGTTGGGACATCCTTCCGCTGGCCCGGGCGGTCTGGGGGCGCCGGCTCGGGCGCGCCTCGCTGGCGGTCCTGGAGGAGGCTGTGCTCGGTCTCCGGCGCGAGGGCGACCTTCCCGGGTCGGCTGCCCCCGCCCGGTACCTGGCCTATCTGAACGGGGGAGACGCGGGGCTTCTGGACGACGTGCTGGCGCACAACCGGAGCGACCTGGTCTCCCTGGCCGCCCTGACCGCTCGCCTGGCGGAGCTGCTCGCCCGGCGCCCGTCGCAGGGGCTGCCCGCCTGGGCGGCGGAGGGGCTGGGCCGCTGGGCCCGGAAGGCCGGCGACCCCGCCTCGGTCCCGTTGCTTGCCCAGGCCTTCCGCGGGTCCGAGCGGCCTGGGGAGCGCCTCCGTACCGGCCGGCTCCTGGCGCGGGAGCTGGAGCGGCACCGGCGCTGGACGGAGGCGGCCGCGGTCTGGGAGGAGCTGCTCACCCAGCCCTCCCTCGCTCCCAGCGAGGCCTTTGTCGCCCTGGCCAAGCTTTACGAGCACCGGCTCAAGAGACCCGAACGGGCCCTGGAGCTGGTGGAGCAGGCGCTTTCGCTGGAGGCCAGGCGCCGCCTGCCGGGCTCGGCACAGCGGGTGCAGGAGCTGGAGCACCGGCGTCAGCGCCTCCGGCGGCGGCTCCATGCCTAGGTGCCCGGCCATTGGCCGCCTCCGCCGGCCGGTCGGGCACCGCCCTCCCGGCCGGCCGGGAGCACGGCAGGCGGGCCGGTCTCGCTCCGGGCGCGGGGCGCCGGAAGGCGTAGGACCGGCCCGCCAGGGCATACCCTCTACCGCGGCCTGGCTCCATGGGGGGTGCGGCCAGGCCGGGAAGGGGATGCCGCGCGGGTGTTCGTCCTCCACCTCGACCTCGGCGAAGCCGTCCGCCGCAGGGCCGCCGTCTTCGCGGCGCTCCTGGGCTTCCTCCTGGTCCTGGAGGGGGGGCTGCGACTGGCCGCCTACCTGCCGGCCGCCGGCCAGCCGGCGCCGCTGGAGCGGGTGGAGACCCGGAGGCGGGAGCTGGTGCTCACCTTCGACGTGGCCTGGGGGGACCAGGTGCCCGTGCAGGTCCTGGACATCCTCCATGACGAGCACGTGCCCGCTCTCTTCTTCGTCTCCGGCGCCTGGGCGGCGGAGCACCCGGAGCTGGTCCGCCGCATGACGGCGGACGGGCACGAGGTGGGCAGCCTGGGCTACCGTCAGATCAACATGAGCCAGTACGGGCGCGAGGTGATCCGGGAGGAGCTCCAGCGGAGCGGCTCCGTCCTCCGCCAGGTGACGGGGGAGCCGGCGCGCTTCTTCCGCGCGCCCAACGGGGACTACAGCCCGACGGTAGTCCAGACGGCGGTGGAGCTGGGCTACGTCCCCGTCCGCTGGAGCCTCGACTCGCAGGACTGGCTGGGGCCGGGACCGGACTACATCCGCCGCCGCGTCCTCCGCCTGGCACGACCGGGCGACATCGTCCTCATGAGCGCCAACGACACGGACAGCCAGACGCCCCTGGCGCTCCGCCAGATCCTCCTGGAGCTGCGAGGGAAAGGCTTCCAGTTCGTCTCGCTCGGCCACCTGCTCCGAGAGGCCGGGAACCCGGCTCCCTCTCCTCCCCCGCGCTAGGTCCCGGAACCGCTCCCCTGACCGGCGCCGGAGCCGCCGGTACCGGTCGCGCCGCTCCCGCCCCCGGACTGGCCGGCGAGGACGAAGACCAGGTAGGTTCGGACGGTGGAGGGGCTGGGGACGCCCAGCGCCTGGCCGTTGAGCGTCAGATCCATGGCGTACGGCCGGGCGGTGACGATGTCGATCTCGCTGGCCGCCGACCAGCTGCGCCGGGCGCCCTGCAGGACGATCCCGCTGAAGGCCAGCTTCCCGTCGGTCTTCACCTCCAGCCAGACCCGGTCGGTGAAGGCGGCGTCCAGGCGGAGCGGCCCCTTCTCCTTGAGGGTGTAGAGGACGGTCTGGCCCGAGACGGACTTCTCCACCGCGGGGAGGGTCGCCCCGCTTCCACCGGGCGCCTGGGAGCCGGAGCCGCCTCCAGCGCCCTTGCCGGACGTGTCCTGGCCCGCCTGGCCGGTCTGGGTGACGGGAGGTGTCTTCCGGCCGGCCGCCGGGCTGGCGGCCGGGGAGCGCGGCCAGAGAGCGTAGGCGAGGACGCCCACCACCAGGACCGCGCCCAGCAGCACCGCCAGGAAGCGGCGCGGGCTCCGCAGCCCCACCGCAGGCGAGGCCGGCCTCACGGCCCTGGACCCACGGGCTGGCCCTCGCGCGCCGCGCGCCGGGGCACCGGAACGGCCCGGGCGGCTGGCGGCGGAACGGGCGCGCGGCGGCAGCACGCCGCCTGCCTGCGGCGGCGGGGCGGGGCCGGCCTCCGGCTCGCCCTCGACCACGGTCCCGCCACCGGCCCCGGCACCGGCCTGGCCGCTGGCCGGCGGCGCGGGGGCTTCCTCCGAGGTGGAGCCCACCTCGCGCTGGTACCGTTCGAGCAGCATCTGCGGGTCCAGCCCCATCGCCTCGCCGTAGGCGCGCAGGAAACCGCGGACGTAGACCTCCCCGGGCAGCAGGCCGTAGTCGCCTCGTTCCAGCGCGTCGAGGTAGCGGCTCCGGATCTTGGTCCGGGCTTGGACTTCCTCCAGGCTGAGACCCAGCTCCTCACGCCGCTGGCGCAGGATCGTGCCGACGCTCTCCATCTCGCCTTCCTCCTCGCTACCGCCCGGGCGGGCGCGTCAGGGCCGTCTGCCTCCGGGAGGGCTCACGGCCGCAGGCGGTTGAGCAGCCGCGGGTAGGGGATCGCCTCGCGCACGTGCTCCAGGCCGCAGATCCAGGCCACCATCCGCTCGATTCCCATGCCGAAGCCGCTGTGCGGGACGCTTCCCCAGCGGCGCAGGTCGAGGTACCACTCGAAGTCCGCCTCGTTCAGCCCGGACTCCCGGATCCGTCGCCGGAGCAGTTCCAGGTCGTGGATGCGCTGGCTCCCTCCGATCACCTCGCCGTAGCCCTCCGGTGCCAGCAGGTCGTCGCAGAGGACGACCCGCGGGTCGTCGGCCGCCGGCTGCATGTAGAAGGCCTTGGCCTGGGCGGGATAGCGCTCGACGAAGACCGGCCGGTCGAAGGCGGAGGCGAGCGCCGTCTCGTGCGGCGCCCCGAAGTCGTCCCCCCACTCCAGCTCCAGGCCCTGCCTGCGCAGCAGGGCCAGCCCCTCGTCGTAGGTGATCCGCTCGAAGGGCCCCTCCGCCTTCTCCAGCTTGCGCACGTCGCGGCCCACCTCGGCCAGCTCGGGCGCGCAGCGTTCCAGGAGACGCCGCAGGACGTGGCGGACCAGACCCTCCTGGAGGCGCAGGTTCTCCTCGTGCTCGACGAAGGCCGCCTCCGGCTCCAGCATCCAGAACTCGATCAGGTGGCGCCGGGTCTTGGAGCGCTCGGCCCGGAAGGTGGGCCCGAAGCAGTAGACGCGGCCCAGCGCCATGGCGCTGGCCTCGGCATAGAGCTGCCCGCTCTGCGAGAGGAAGGCGGGTTCGCCGAAGTAGTCGACCGAGAAGAGCGTGGTCGTCCCCTCGCTGGCGTTGGCCGTCAGAACGGGCGAGTCGACCCGCAGGAAGCCCTGTCCCCGGAGGAACTCCTCGCTGGCCGCGATCACCTCCGCGCGAATGCGGAGGATGGCGCGCTGGCGCGGCGTCCGGATCCAGAGGTGCCGGTGGTCGAGGAGGAAGTCGACGCCGTGCTCCTTGGGGGTGATGGGATAGTCGGGTCCGCTGGGGAAGCTCTCCAGCTCCTCCAGCTCGATCTCCACCCCCGTGGGCGCGCGACGGTCCTGGCGCACCCGCCCGCGCAGCCGGAGAGGGCTCTCCTGGACCAGGTGGTCCAGCCGGCGATAGGCCTCTTCGCCCAGCGCGTCCAGGCTGCCCACCGCCTGGACGAAGCCGGTCCCGTCCCGGACGATCAGGAAGGTGATCTTGCCGCTGGAGCGCCGGTTGTGAAGCCACCCCTCCAGCCGCACCTCTTCGCCGAGGTGCGCGGGCAGATCCTCGATCCGCACCCGCTGCGCCCCCTCGGATTCCACGGGTTCCACGCTCCACCCCACCCCGTCTGCCCTGCTCGTGTGATCGCTGCCGCTTCTACCTTCCCTGCCCCGCCGGGCCCGCCGGCAGGGTCTGCTGCAACTGCTGCAGGACTTGCGCCAGCTCAGCCATCCGTTCTCCGTAGAGCGCCCAGTTTCCCTGCCGGATCGCTTCCTGGGCCTGGGTGTAAAGCTGGTTCGCCCTGCGCACGAGGTCGGCCCAGCTCTGGCCGGGGGCACCCGGACCGGGAGCCGGCCGGGCGGGCGCCGCGGGCGTCGCCGGTGCCGTCGGCGGGCCGCTCACGCCGAAGAGCGTGCGCAGCGCCTGGTCCAGGGTCGGCTCCATGGCCACCCGCCCGGCATAGGAGGCGATCACCCGCCGGAGCTCGGGGAGCTGCGTGCTTGTCGACTCCAGGTAGAGCGGCTGCACGTAGAGCAGTGACCGGTCGATGGGGATGACCAGCAGGTTGCCGCGCAGCACCCGCGAGCCCTGCTGGTTCCAGAGCGTCAGCGCCTGGGAGATCTGGTCGTTGTTGTTGATCAGCGACTCCACCTGCGCCGGACCGAAGACCTGGGTCTGCTTCGGGAAGTTGAAGAGGACCAGCTCCCCGTAGTGGGAGCCGTCCGAGCGCGCCGCCAGCCAGGCGATCATGTTGTCCCGGTTGTTGGGCGTCAGCGGCATGACCAGCAGGAACTCCGGCTGGGACTCCCCCGGCAGCTGGAGGATGGCGTAGTAGGGTTCCATGGGGCTTTGATCCGTGGTCCCCCCCACGATCTCCTTGGGGAAGGTCCAGAGGTCTTCGTTGTTGTAGAAGACCTCCGGATCCTTCATGTGGTAGCGGGCGTAGATCCGCAGCTGCGCCTCGAAGAGGTCCTGCGGATAGCGGATGTGCGCCCGCAGCCCGGCCGGCATCTCCGCCATGGGCCGGAAGAGCCCCGGAAAGACCCGCTGGTACGCCCGCAGGAGCGGATCGCGGGGGTCGGCCACGTAGAAGCTCACCGCACCGCTGGTGGCGTCCACCACCGCCTTGACCGAGTTGCGCATGTAGTTGACGCCGCTCTCCCCCGTGGACTGGGCATACGGGTAGTAGGAGCTGACCGTGTAGGCGTCGACGATCCATTTCAGGCGCCCTCCGTCGATGACCAGGTAGGGCGAGGAATCGTACTGCAGGAAGGGGGCGACCCGCGCCACCCGCTCCTCCACCTGGCGGTGGATCAGCGCCTGGCTGCGGGCGGTCAGCTGGCTCGAGAGGAGAACGTTGTAATCGCCCTCCGCCAGGGCGAAGGCGAGGCGCTGGAGGAAGCCGCCCAGCTGGACGTCCCCCCGCCCCCGGTATTCGGTGTAGACGTTGGTGCTGCCCCGCGGGTAGTCGAACTCCTTCTGCGTCGTGCCCACGATGGCGTAGGGCCGCGTTTCCAGGCCGAAGTAGATGGCCGGCTGGCGGACGGCCAGCTCCGGCCTGCCGCGCGGAGGGATGTCGCGCAGCACCAACGGCGGCATGCCGTCCCGGGTCACCTCGGCCGCAGGCGTCGCCACCACCCCGTAGCCGTGGGTGTAGACCAGGTGCTGGTTGACCCAACTGGCGTCGGGCAGGTTGTCGTAGGCGATCTCCCGGCCCGAGAGGACCACCTGCCGGAGCGTGCCGCCCAGCATGTAGCGGTCGACCGTCATGGCGTCGAACGTGTAGTAGGTCCGGATTCCTTGCAGCTGCTGGTAGGCGCGGCTGATGAAGCGCCAGTCCCAGAGGCGGATGTTGCTCACCGTCCCCTGGTCCGCCTCCACCCTGGCGTAGTCCAGGTCCTGCCGCACCTGGTAGTTCCGCGCCTCGACATGGTCCAGGTTCCAGGCGCGCAGCGTCGCCTGGATCGCGTTCTCGATGTAGGGGCGCTCCTTGACCAGCTGGTTGGGCACCACCACCAGCCGCTGGACCAGCGCGGGAACGACACCCGCCACCAGGATGGAGCCCAGCGCCACCGCCGCCACCGCGTACCCCAGCCAGCGGAGCTGGGTGAGGCGCGTCAGCGCGAACGCGGCCCCAGCCGCCGCCAGCGCCAGGGCGATCATCACGCCCAGCCCCGGCAGCAGCACGTGCAGATCGGTGTAACCCGGGCCCGAGGCCACGGACCGGTTGGAGAAGAGGAGGCCGAACATGTCCAGGCGATACCGCCAGGCCAGCAGCAGGAAGTAGACCCCCACCAGGATCCCCAGGTGCGCCCGCGCCGCCGGATAGACGTGGAGCCGCCGGTCGAAGAGGGCGACCGCGCCCGTCATGAAGTAGAGGAACCCCGTCACCAGCAGGGAGAGGACGACGATCGTCTCCAGGAAGCTGTAGACGAGGCGGAGGAAGGGCAGGGTGAAGACGTAGAAGCCGATGTCGCGGTGGAAGACCGGGTCGACCTGGCCGAAGGGCACCTGGTTCCACCAGCTGGCCACGGTCATCCACTGGTCGGCGGTGCTCAGCCCCATGGCGACGCCAGTGAGGCCCGCGATGACGCCCAGGAGGAGGATCTGCCGCCGTGGCCGCAGCCACGGGATCAGCTGGGGCGGCACCGATTCCGGATTGAGGAAGAAGACGCTGAACGCCCGGCGCGCCCAGAGCAGGTTGACGAAGAGGACGGCGGCCGCCAGGAGGCCGGCCGTCACGCCCACGCCCCAGCGGTAGGCCAGCGCCGTCCAGAAGACGCCCCGGTAGCCGAGGTGACCGAACCATTGCCAGTTGACATACCCCTGGCTGAAGAGCGTGGCCAAGCCGAAGGCCGCCAGCATGCCGGCGGCGAAAAGCCAGATCCACCTGCGCTCGCCCATCGCCTGCCTCCTCGTCCGGCTCGGAACGTCCCTCTCGCCGTGTCGCGGATAGGGAAGCCGCTCCGCGAGGCATCATCCTCTGTGACGATTCGTGCGGGAGGCACCCTCATGAACGTAACCGAGCCGACGCGGAAAGGCGAGGCTTCGACCGTGCGCGACCTGCAGGACCTGGAGGTCGAGCTCCTTGACCCGCAGTGGGTCCGCGTCTCCTGGGCGGGACGCCTCGACCTCCGGCGCTGGCACCGGCTCGGCAACGAGAGCCATCTCGTCCTCGATCTGATCGATCCGGAGCGGGGTCTCCTCTACGAAGCGGTCCTTCCCCGGCCGGTCGACAGCTGGCGCCTGGCCGTACCGCGCCCCGGCCGCTACCGGGTCGAGCTGGCCCGGCGCACCGACCGTCGTCGCCGGGAGACGCTGGCGGTCAGCCCGGACTTCGACGTCCGGAAGACCGGGGAGGACGTCCAGGGCGACCACTCCCGCTCGCCGGCATGGATGGAAGAGGAGGCCGAGCTCCGCCCGCCCGTCTAGGGGCCCCCGGCCGAGCCGGCCCCCCTCACAGGCATCACAGGCGGACCCGGGCCAGCAGATCGTCCACGGCCAGGCGGATCGTGTCCCACAGGACCCGGAGGAAGCTGCCCCGGGGCACCGCCTCGGCCGCCAGCAGCGGAATCCTCCACGTGCCGGATCCTGCCTTGAGCACCACCTCGCCCAGCGGCTGACCCTTCCGGACAGGCGCGATCAGCCTGGAGGGAAGGGTGACCTGGACGCTGACGGAGCGTGCCTCCTGCCTGGGCAGGGTCAGGAGAAGCGGAGCCCCCGGCACGGCCCGGACGTGACCTGCCGCCCCCTTGTAGACCGGGATCGAGGCGGGCAGCTTCCCCCTCAGGTCGGGCTGGACGGTGGTGAAGTTGTCGAAGCCCCAGTTGAGAAGCGCCTCCGCTTCCCGCTCCCGTTCCTGCATACCCGCCTGGAGTGTCGGTGCCTGGATCCCCATCACCACCGCCACCAGCCGCATCCCCTGCGCCCGCGCCGAAGCGGCCAGGTGGTAACCCGCCGCCTCCAGGTGACCGGTCTTCAGCCCGTCCACGCGGGGATCGGTGATGACCAGCCCGTTCCAGTTCTGCTGCCGGATGGGCTGGGGTGCGCCGGTGGGCTGGAAGCTGAAGCTGGCCGGCTTGGTGTAGCGGGTGGCGTCGGGGAAGTGCGTCAGGATGTAGGCGGAGAGCTTGGCCACGTCGGCGGCGCTGGTCGACTGGCCCGGCGCGTCCAGGCCGTGGCTGTTGACGAAGACCGTGTCGGACAGGCCCAGCTGGCGGGCCTTGGCGTTCATCATGCGGACGAAGTTGGCCTCGGTGCCTCCCAGCCGTTCCGCGATGGCGACGGCTGCGTCGTTCCCCGAGGCGACCATCAGCCCGTAGAGCAGCGTGTCGAAGGGGACCTTCTCCCCCACGCGGATGAACATGCGCGAGACCGCGTCGTTCAGCGAGAGCCTCCACGCGTTCTCGCTGACGGTCACCTGGGTCCGTGGGCTGACGACGCCGTTCCGGACCGCCTCCAGCGCCAGCAGGAAGGTCATCAGCTTGGCCAGGCTGGCCGGCTCCATCTTCTCGTGCTCGTTGGTGGCGTAGAGGATCTGCCCCGTCCGCACGTCCAGCAGCTCGGCCGCCTTCGCCTTCAGCCCCAGCGGGTTGCCGCGGACCGGCAGGCCGCCGGCCGGGGCGGTGGCCTGCGCCACCCCGCCCGACGAGGCCGGCGCCTCGGCCCTGGCGGCTCGCGCCAGCCAGCCCAGCGGCAGCGATCCGACCAGGAGAACGAGCAACCCGGCTGCAAGGCGACGGCAGGTACCGGCCGCCCGGCCGGTGCGAGCTGCGTGAGAGCGAGCGAGCAACGCGTCATCCACCTCGACGCAAGCGGGATGGTGGCAGACTCCCGTCCGGCCGGCGCGTCGCGGGCGGCCCGCCGAACCGGGGCGCCGCCCCATGCTACCACATGGCCCCCTCACAACCACCTGCCAAGGAAGCCCAGGAGAAGGGGCACCGCGGCGCTGAGCAGAAGCCCGCTCACGAATCCTTCCACCCCCGCCTCGGCTCCTCCGGCCCGGACCAGAACCCCGAGCCCGGTGTCCATGGCGGTCGCCCCGGCGGCCGCCACCGCCGCCGGCCGTCCCAGCCTGCGCATCAGCCAGGCGGCGGCGGCAAGGCCCGTCAGCTCCCGGATCAGGTTGGCCACGAAGGCGATGACCGCCAGCTCCGGCCCCGCCATCCGGCCGACCAGGACCGCATCCAGGCTGTACCATCCGAAGCCCCCGGCCACCGCCAGTGCGTGGACCGGCCGCATCCCCGCCAGTGGAGCCGCCAGGAGTCCACCGAGTAGACTGCCCAACGCCGCCCCCAGAGGCGTCAGGAGGAGGCGCCAGCCCCGGCTCAGGAGGCGCGCCACCCGCTCCAGGTCGGCCCCCATCACCACGCCGGCTGAGAAGAGGAGGGCGGTGAGCGCCCAGGTCTCCGAGACGCCGGCCCAGGCGGCGACCGGATGACCGCGGCCGAGAAGGCCGAGGAGGAGGCCGGCCGCGGTCGCGGCCAGGATCAGCCGGCTCACCGGACCAGGAACCGCGTGACCAGGACGGCCCCGGCCTGGGGCAGCCAGCCCAGGAGGAGGGCGCGGCGGACGAGGAGACCCGGTTGCTGCCAGACCGCCGGGTCGGCGCCGACTTGGGCGCCCAGGCTCAGGAGCAGGAGCACCAGGGCGAGCTGCCCCAGCCGCTCGTTCCAGCGCAGGACGAGGCGGCCGGGATGGAGGGCGGCACCGGTGAGGAAGCCGAGCAGCAGCGCAACCAGCCAGATCCAGTTCATTCGGGTCCCCTTCCTCAGGTGGTGTGGGATACACTGGGAAAGCGGCATGCCGCTAGCCCAGGTCCAATCAGGAGGCAGAAGGATGTCGGAGACGGTTTTCCTCAACGGGCAGTTCGTTCCCTACGAGCAGGCGCTCATCCCCGTGGAAGATCGCGGCTTCCTCTTCGGGGACGGGATCTACGAGGTGATCGCGGTCTACGGTGGCCGGTTCTGGCGGATGGAGGAACACCTGGACCGGCTGGAGCGGAGCGCGCTGGCCATCCACCTGGCCCTGCCCATGGACCGCCGCGCGATCCGGCAGGCGGCGGAGGAGCTCCTGCGCCGGAACGGGCTGGCCGCAGCGGACGCGTCGGTCTACCTCGAGGTGACGCGCGGACCGGCGCCGCGTGCGCACACGTTCCCCGAGGATCCCCACCCGACCGTGGTCATGACCGCGCGCCCTGTGGCCCCGGCCGATCCGGCGCTGGTCGAGAAGGGGGCCACGGCCGTCACCGTGCCCGACATCCGCTGGCATGCCGTCCACATCAAGTCGATCTGCCTCCTGCCCAACGTGCTGGCCAAGCAGGCCGCCCACGAGGCCGGTGCCTTCGAGGCGATCCTGGTGCGGGAGGGCGTGTTGACGGAGGGGTCGAGCTCCAACCTCTTCCTGGTCTTCGACGGAGAGCTCCAGACCCACCCGGAGGGTCCCTTCATCCTTTCCGGCGTCACCCGCGGCGCGGTGCTGGAGGTGGCGCGCGACCTGTCGATCCGCCTGGTGGAGCGGGCGGTGCCGCTGGAGGAGCTCTGGCAGGCGGACGAGGTCTTCGTCACCGGCACCACCTCGGAGGTCGTGCCCATCGTCCGCGTGGACGACCGGCCCATCGGCGACGGCCGCCCCGGCCCGGTGACGCTCCGCATCCGGGAGGAGCTGGTTCGCCGGGCGCGCGGCGCGGCGTGAGCGAGCGAACAGGGCAGGCCCGGAGCCCGGGAGACCCGGATCGAGCAGGAGGGGGGGCGGCCAGCCCCCTTCTTCGCACACCCGCGGACGAGAGGGGCCGCATCCGGCGGCTTCCCGGTCGCTCACCCTGACAAGGCGAAACGCTCGGTTGTGCCGCCGCCATCCGCGAATCGCGTTCATCTTGGCGCCGCCCACCGCAAAAAGCGGCCGGACGGCCGCTCCACGAAATGTGTGATCTTTGGAGCCAGCCGCCGGGGTCGAACCGGCGTCTGCCACTTACGAGGCGGCCGCTCTGCCGTTGAGCTAGGCTGGCAGTTCCATCCTCCGACTCCTCAGTCGTCCTCCAAGTTCCAGCGCTCCACACCGCCCTCGGCCAGGAGGCTTTCCGCCCCCTCCGTGAAGCGGAGCCCCGCGACACCGGGTAACGTCCGCACACCCAGCTTCGCCAGCGCTTCAGCCCGCTCCTTGGCCCGCGCCACGTCCTTGCGGTCGACCACCTGGGAGACCTCGGCCACCAACCAGAGTTCTCCCTCGGGGTCGCGGGCGCGAACCACGGCGTCGGCCGCACGGATCGCCCCGTGAATCACCTCGGCCTCCACTGCGCTCAGACGCCCTCCGTCCACGGCGTCGTCCAGCGCGTCCATCAGCTCCTGCTTCGACAGAAGCCGTCCGCGCCGGTAACGGCGGCTCAGGTAGGCGGGCGCGTTCTCGCGGAACCTGCGCTCGAGCTCGGAGCCGTTGAGCCGGGCGACATCGGTCACGAGCCGCTGAACGGTCTCCTCGGTCCGCTTCTGCGCCTCGGCGAGCTCTTCCACCCGCGCCGCCAGCGAATCCAGGCGCGCCTCGGTCCGCCTCTGCGCCTCGGCGAGCTCCTCCACCCGCGCCGCCAGCGAATCCAGGCGCGCCTCGGTCCGCCTTTGCGCCTCCACGAGCTCCCGCACGATCCGGGGAAGCTCCAGGATATCGTCGGCCAAGACCGCCCTGCGCACCTCGCGCTTCCACTCCGGGTGCTCGTCCAAAAGTCTCAAAAGATCCCGGAGGTCCTCCACCGTGAAGGGCATCTCCATCGCTCCTGCTCGCATTCTACCGGTCACGGCACCGTCGCCGCCACACCGTCCACCGTGCGGCGAGCAGTCCCAGCCACCGTTACCCCGGAGCGGGAGCGGCTTTTCGCCCGCGGCGGGCACGGGACCGGCCCGGCTCGCAGCGTCTCGGATCCCGAACTCCCGGATCTCGGCCGCCGTGTAGTGGCCGAAGACCGCGCGGCCGTCGCCGTCCGGCCTGATCACGCAGTTGCGTCGGGCAGGTTGAGGGATCTGCCCGCGCCGGACCACCGCTCCAGCAGCCGGCCCCATCCACCCGACCGTCCCTCGGTAGCCTCGGGTTTCGCTCCGTTCGCGGACCCCGTTGCCCTCGGCTAGCGGTTGTCGCTACCCACTCCCATAGGGGACTTGCAGACCCGTGCCAGCGCCCGTGGCGGGCGCACCGGGAGCGGGCGGGGCGCCCGGCGGAGGCGGCCCGCCCGCTCTTCCGGAATAGCGCGCCGGGACGGCTGGCAAGCTAGCCCGGGGTGAGCCCAGACAAGGGAGTGATCCTCTCCGTGGCGGGTCAGGCAGGCGGTGCCGACCAGATGCTGCGAGCGATGATCCGGGAGGAACTGGCCTCTCTCCTCTCCGGCCGGGAGGGCTCGGGCGCGCCTGCCGCGGCCGGGCCGCAGGGCGGCTGGTACCAGGGGCCCGAAGGCCGAAGCCCGGCCGGCCAGGCCGGCGCCGGCGCCATCGCTGGCTCCGATGGCGGTCCGGCTGGGTACGGGCGCGGCGCCGGCGCCGCGGCGGGGGGCGCGGGACGCAGGATGCGGATGACGCGTGGCGTTGCCCAGGCCGGTGGGGGCTCCGGAACCGGAGCGGCGGGGATGGGGGCCGCCGGAGTCGCCGGGGAGATGGGCCCGCCCCTCGGCGTCAGCGGGACGGCCGGCGCGGGGTTGCGCGCCGGTCGTCTGCGGCGCCGCCAGATCCGGCTCGCCAGTCCCAGCGGATCCGCACCCGGACAGGCCGGAGCCCAGCCGCAGCAGCAGGCCGGCTCCGGCTGGGCCCCAAGCGGCCAGGCTGACCCGGCGGGCCAGATCGCCCAGCAGCTGATCGACAACCTGGCCCGCCTGCGCAACGTTCTCCAGGAGACGGAACAGATCGCCAACCGGATCGAGCAGCTCTCCCAGCAGGCCGGCCCCCGGCAGGGCGGCGGTGGAGGTGTCTCCATGGCGGCGGGCGGCTCACAGGACGGTTCCTCCGGCTCGGGCCTCGCTCCCAGGGGACTCCGCCGCTCGCGGAACGGTGGCGACGGCAGCCAGGAGTCCGGGCAGGGACAGGGACAAGGCCAGCCCGACCAGGAAGGCGGGGCGGCGCGGGGGCCGGCCTCCCTGGTCCGGGCCGCCAAGCGCAGGCTCCGGCAGCTGACCTGAAGCAGCCCGGGCGGGGCGAAAAGCCCGAGACGGGGCGAAAGGAAGCAGGCGACGGGGCCTCGGGCGCCCGTCGCCTGCCTTCTCGCCCACACCCACGGCTTCCGCCCGCTCACCGGTTCCGGCGGATCGCGTTCCAGAAGCCGGCGGTCTCGTACCCCACCCGCCAGACGGCCAGGCCGTGAAGCCCGTACTTCTTGGCGATCTGGATCTTCTTGACGATGGACTTGTCGTCTTCGAACCAGACCTCGTGCCGGGTCCCGTCGGCGGCCACGTAGGTGTAGTAGGGGACGGCCGCCGGTGTCCGCTGGATATGCGGGCCACGCGGAATGTTCTTGAGCGGGATCGAGCGCGCCTGGGTGCTTCCTTGCGGCCAGTCGTAGCCGTAGGCGGCCAGGCCGAGGATCACCCTGTCGGGCGGGATCACGGAGATGGCCTCGCGCACGGCCGCGTCGACCCAGGCCAGCGGCGCCACCGAACCGGGCGGCGAGCCGTCACTGTGCCGGTCGTACGTCATCAGGACCACCTGGTCGGCGCTCTTGCCCAGGGCCGCGTAGTCGTAGGCGCTGCGCGGTCCGTTGGCGGTGAGCGCCGGGATCACGTCCACGGTGACCACCTTGCCCATGGCGTGGAGCCGCTGGCTGAGCGCGGCCACGAAGGCGCTCAGGCCGTCGCGGGACTCGGGCTTGAGCAGCTGGAAGTCGATGCTGGCCCCGGCGTAGCCGTTCTTCTGCACCGCTGCCACGATGTTCTCGACGGCGCGGGCCCGGGCGGCCGGATCCAGAAGCACGGCGTCGTTGCCACCGGCGTTGGTGAAGAGCGGCTGGAGCAGGATGCGGTTCTCTCGGGCGAACTTCTTCAGGTCCGCCTCGCTGTTGTCGATGAGGCTCCCGTCCGCCTGCACCTTGTACCAGAAGGGCGCCAGGTAGGAGATCAGGTCCCTGTTCTGGCGGACCAGGGTGAGCACCTGGCCGCGCGGCTTCTCGTACTGGTCGTCGTAAAAGGCCAGCACCTTGAGCGGACCCGTGTGCCGGCTCAGCGGCTTGCCGTGCTCCGACGGCAAGGTGGCCGAGGTCGCCGGCCTGCCGGTCCTGTTCCCCGGCTGGGAGGGGCCGGGAACCTTCTGGGCGGTCCGGCCACCGGCGCAGCCGGCCCCCAGCAGGACCGCCGCCGCCAGCAGCAGCACCAGGCCGGCCCGCGAGGCCCTGCCGCAGATACGCATACGACCGCCTCCTTCCTGCCGGGCCGAAGATGCGCCCGGCGGCAAGTGACGGTCGTAGTATGCGGAGGGCGCGGGGCGGCTCTCCGCTCAACCCTTGCCAGGAGAGGAAGACGGGCCGGCAGGCGTCGCGCCGCCGGAAGGGTCCGGGCGGCCGCCGTCGCCGTAAAGACGGGCATAGGTCTCGGACGTCATCAGGACCTCGCGCGGCTTCGGACCCTGATACGGGCCGACGATGCCGCGCCGCTCCATGATGTCGATGAGCCGGCCGGCCCGCGTGTAGCCGACGCGAAGCCGCCTCTGGAGGATGGAGACGGAGGCCTGGTGGTTCTCCACCACGACGCGGATCGCCTCGGAGAGGAGCGGATCGTCCTCCTCGCCGGTGGTCTCTTCCTCGTCGTCGAGCGGGGCGCCGGCCTCGAGCAGGTACTCCGGCGACGCCTGGTCGCGCAGGAAGGTGAGCACCCGCTCCAGCTCCCGCTCGGAGACGTAGGCGCCCTGCGCCCGGACCGGCTTGGCCGCACCCAGCGGGTAGAAGAGCATGTCGCCCTTGCCCAGCAGCTTCTCGGCGCCCGCCATGTCCAGGATGGTCCGCGAGTCGACCTGCGAGCTGACCGCGAAGGCGATGCGCGAGGGGATGTTGGCCTTGATCACGCCGGTGATCACGTCGACGCTGGGCCTCTGGGTCGCCAGCACCAGGTGGATCCCGGCCGCCCGCGCCATCTGGGCCAGCCGCTGGATCGCCTCCTCGATCTCGCGCGGGGCCACCATCATCAGGTCGGCCAGCTCGTCCACGACGACGACGATGTAAGGAAGCGCCGGGCTCCCGTCCCGGAGCACCGCCTGGTTGAAGCGGTCGATGTCGCGCACCCGCCACTCCGCGAAGAGCTCGTAGCGCCGCTCCATCTCGCGCACCAGCCAGCGCATGGCGCCCGCCGACTTCTTCGGGTCGGTGATCACCGGTGCCAGGAGGTGCGGCAACCCCTCGTAGCCGCTCAGCTCGACCCGCTTGGGGTCGATGAGGAGGAGCCGGACGTCCTGCGGGCGCGCCTTGAAGAGCAGGCTGGTGATGAGGGTGTTGATGCAGACGCTCTTGCCGGAGCCGGTGGCGCCGGCGATGAGCACGTGGAGCATGTCGTCCAGCGTGGCCACGATCGGGCGCCCGCCGATGTCCTTGCCGATGGCGACCGTGAGGCGGGAGCGCGCGTTCTGGAAGGCCGGCGATTCCAGCACCTCGCGCAGCGTCACCGGCGTGACGTGCTTGTTGGGCACCTCGATCCCCAGCACCGACTTGCCCGGAACCGGCGCCACCACGCGCACCTCCGGCGCCGCCAGCGCCAGCGCGATGTCGTCGGCCAGGGCGACGATCCGCGCCACCTTGACGCCGGGCGCCGGCTGGAGCTCGAAGCGGGTGACGGCCGGGCCGCGGTAGACGCCGGCCAGCGTCGTCTCGACGCCGAAGCTGCGCAGCGTCGACTCCAGCAGCGCCGCCTCCTGGCGGAGGTCTTCCTCGCGGTCCGCCCCCACCCGGCCCGGAACAGGCCGGGCGAGCAAGTCGAGCGGCGGAAGCTGGATCCCCGTTGCCCGGCCCTCTCGCTCGCGCCGCCGACCGGCCGCGGCGCGCCCCGGCGGCGCGCCGGATCCGTCCGGGGCCGCCCGCCCCGCGGAAGGCCGCGCCCCGGCCTCCGCCGCACCGCCCGAGAGGAGATCCTCCGCAGGCGCGGCCATCGGCATGCGCGGCGGGATGGGCAGGTCCGCCGCAGGCGGAGCGGGAGAGTCCGGCGGCTCGGTAGGGGCCGGGCCGGAACCCCCCGCGGGAAGGACGCCGGCGGCCTCGGAGAGCGGCCGCGCCGCGACGCCGCCTTCGGGCCTCGGCCCGCCCTCGGCCACCTCGGTCGCGGGTGTCCCCGGTCCTCCCGACGCCGGCGAGACACCAGCCGGTGGCTCCTCCACCTGTTCGAAGAGGAAGTCGTCCAGCGCCGACCAGAGCGCCGCAAAGAAGGCGCGGGCGGCCGAAGCCGCCTTTCCCGCCCAGCCGCTCACCGGGCTCCCCGTCAGCAGAAGCAGCCCCGCCAGGCCCGCCGCCGCCAGGAGGACGGTGCCGCCGAAGCGCCCGAGGCCGGACCTCAGAGCGGCCCAGACCGCCGTGCCCAGAAGGCCGCCCCCCGCCTGTCCCGCCAGCGCCTGCGACCAGCTTCCCGGCCGGATCAGCGAGGCCCAGCCCGCAAGGTCGGCGAAAAGAAGCGCTGCGCCCGCGGCCCGCCCCCGCCCGCCCGGAGGCGCGGACGCGCGCAGGAGCGCCAGGGCCACCGCCGCCAGGAGGAGCGGCGCCGCCCAGGCCACCCATCCGAAGAGCGCCAGAAGCGCCGCTCGGACGCCGCGGCCGGCCGGCCCCATGGGCGCGCCGGCCAGCGCGCCGCCCAGCAGGACGGCGAAGACGCCCACCGCCAGGGCGGCCAGCTCGCGGCGGAGCGGCTCGGGCAGGGGCGCCCGGGCCGGCCGGGCCGAGCGCGCCCGGCGGGCGGTGCGGTCCGAGCCCCTCGCTCGCTGCATCCTTCTCTCCCCCGCCTTGCCCGGCTTCGTCCTCCTCGGCCCGCTCAAAGCAGTTGCCAGGCCGCCACCACGACGCCCAGGAGCGCGCAGTAGACGGCGAAGGGGCGGAGACTCCCCCGGGTGAGCGCCTGGAGGAGCCAGCGGATGGCCACCATGCCCGACAGCGTCGCCGCCAGGAAGCCGGCCGCCAGTTCCACGCCGCCGGCCAGGCCGGTCACGTGCCGCAGCTCGACCAGCGCCGCGCCCAGGATCGCCGGCAACGCCAACAGGAAGGAGAAGCGCGCCGCCTCCCTCCGCTCCATCCCCGCCATCAGCGCCCCCGCCACCGTCGCGCCGGAGCGGGAGAGCCCCGGCGCGATCGCCATGCCCTGCATGAAGCCGGTCCAGAGCGCCGCCCCCGCGCCGCTCTGGCTCGCCCGCCGCCCGTGGTGGCCCAGCTGGTCGACCCACCAGAGGAGCGCAGCGGTGGCCAGCCAACCCACCGCTACCGCCAGGAGCGAGTTGTAGAGCGATTCGAAGAACGACTGCAGCAAGATTCCCATCAGTCCGGTGGGGATGCTCCCGATCAGCACCAGGAGGGCCGTGCGGAAGTTCGGCTCCCGCCAGACGTCGGCCCAGGCGGAGCGGCGCCCCAGGAGCGCGCCCAGGCCGGTGAAGAAGCCGGCGATCAGCGCCACGATGTCGCGCGCGAAATAGAGGACTACGGCCAGGAAGGTCCCCAGGTGGAGCAGCACGTCGAAGGCCAGCATCTCCTGCGCTCTGCCCTGGAAACCCATCAGGAATTGGACCAGCGTCAGGTGGCCCGAGCTGGAGACGGGCAGGAACTCCGTCAGCCCTTGGACCACCCCGAGCACCAGCGCCTCCCAGAGTGCCATCGAGGTCGGAACACCCTCCCCTCCGGAGTCCCGACCATTATATCGCGGCCCTGCCACCCCCTTCCGGCAGCGGCTCCGGCAGGACCGTCCCCGGCTGGAAGCGCGCGTCGAGGAAGTCCGCCGGATCTGTCGAGAGGAGGCGGACGACGCGCCGCCGCCCGTCCGCTCCCCGCTCGACCAAGAGCCGCCTGCCCCCCACCTGCGCTTCCTCGTAGGAAGGGGGCTTCGCCACCCGGCTCCACCCCTCTCCCCAGATCATCTCCGGCGGGGCGATCGTCCAGAGCATCAGCCGGCACCTCCCGCGATCATCTCGCGCAGCGCCCGGTGGGCGTCGGCGATGCCGCCTTCCTGCTGGATCAGGCCCACCTCCACCGCCTCGCGTCCCACCAGGATCGTGCCCACGTCCTGCGCCAGCTCCCCCGTGCTGAACATCAGCTCGCGGAACTTCTCCTCGCTGATTCTCGAATTTTCGACGACGAACCTGATCACGCGGTCCTGCATCTTGTTCAGGTACTCG